>NZ_JBFTML010000014.1:59460-154189 GCF_056396925.1 Pseudomonas sp. 05N433
ATCTGAAGACCGCAGTGATGCCATCGCCAGCAAGCCGGCTCCTACAGTCGGCGCAATTCTAGGGGTGGGCCTTGTTGGCGATAAGCCGGGATTCTTGTGAATCTTTGTTACCGTTAACGAGATAATCCCTTGGTCGGGGTCTCAGTCTCTGAAACTTCGTGTCACAATTTGCCATCCGCCAAGAGAGCACCCCATGGACACTTTGCAAAACATGCGCGCCTTCAGTTACGTGGCCGAGGCCGGCAGCTTCACCGCCGCCGCCGTACAACTGGACACCACCACGGCCAACGTCTCGCGCGCGGTCTCCAACCTGGAGGCCCACCTGCAAACCCGCCTGCTCAACCGCACCACCCGGCGCATTGCCTTGACCGAAGCGGGCAAGCGCTATCTGTTGCGCTGCGAGCAGATCCTGGCCTATGTCGAAGAAGCCGAAGCCGAGGCCAGCGACGCCCACGCGCGCCCGGCCGGGCAACTCAAGGTGCACACCATGACCGGCATCGGTCAGCACTTCGTCATCGACGCCATCGCTCGCTACCGCAAGACCCACCCCGACGTGACCTTCGACCTGACCATGGCCAACCGTGTGCCGGACTTGCTCGACGAGGGCTACGACGTGTCCATCGTGCTCGCCAGCGAACTGCCCGACTCGGGCTTCGTCTCCCAACGTTTGGGCATCACCTACAGCATCGTTTGCGCATCGCCCGCCTATGTAAAAGCCAACGGCTGCGCGCAGAAGCCCAGCGACTTGCTCAATCACATGTGCTTGCGCCTGGTGAGCCCGGTGATCCCGCTGGAAAAGTGGGCTTTCGATGGCCCCGAAGGCCAGGAAATGGTCACCATCAACAGCTCACCGTTCTTGGTGAACTCCGCTGACGCGATGAAGACAGCGATCACCAGCGGCATGGGGGTTGGGGTGTTGCCGGTGTATGCGGCGATTGAAGGGCTGCGCAACGGTACGCTGGTGCGGGTGATGCCAAAGTACCGCTCGCAGGAATTGAATCTGTATGCGATTTACCCGTCGCGGCAGTATCTGGACGCGAAGATCAAGACCTGGGTCGAATACTTGCGTGGATCGTTGCCGGAGATTCTGGCGGCGCATCAGGCGGAATTGGCGGCGTATGAATTGAGCGGCAGCTTGGGCGGGGCTCGGCTGGCGAACTGATTTCACGGTCCTACAGACGCGGTGATTTTGGGGGATGTTTCCGACGAGTTCTGTCGGTTGTTGGGTCGGAAGCGAAGTGGGTAGGCTTTGTGGGTCGCTGCAAAATCAGCGATCAGGTCTGGAAAACCTGGCGAACACTGACCACACCCCATGGCATACTGCGACGCTTTTTACTGCACGCAATCCTTGTTATGGCGGCTGTGCGCGGGAGACCTTCGGGTCTGCCGGGTTTTGGTGGGTGTTCCGGTTTTTCCAGTCCGCGCACAGCTGCCACCCTTTCGTCTGGAAAACGAAAGATGGCAGTTCCACTTCATCTGCCAATGAGTAACTTCCGCATGATTAAAGAAACACCGAACCCTCCGGAAACCGACGACGTTTCCCCCTACGAATCTCTCGATTCGAAAAAACTCAACGAAGCCGCCGAACGAGCGCTCGATCACTACCTCAAGCCCACTCCGAAAAAACCAGAAGGCCGCAAGCCAAGCAGGATGTTTCAGGTCGCGCCGGACATGGACAACGAGAGCCTGCTGGCCCATGTCTGCGAATCCCTGGCCTCGGCCAGCGTCATGACCAGCGACATTGCCGCCTATGTCGACGCCCCGCAGCGGCACACGATCCTGGCGATCCAGCAAGTCATCATGCTGGCCGAACTGGCGGTGAACCGGGTGCTGGATAACGTCGACGTACCGAAGCCCGCGCCACACAGCTGACCCCCTGTAGGAGCGAGGCTTGCCCGCGAAGGCTTTCCAGCATTCAACATTTACGCCGCCTGACACACCGCTTTCGCGAGCAAGCTCTGCTCCTACAGTTGAACGGGTTCATCTATGGGTGATTGGCCGGCAGTCAGGCGGCCTTCGCGGGCAAGTCGGATCGCCGCACCGCTCGCTCCCACAATTTTGGATGGCGTACACCCGGGCAATCCGAGCACTCGCATAATGTCCGCGAAGAATGTTAGCTTGCTTGGCAATCTCCACGCCCGACGAGCCCCTCTCCAATGAAAAAAACCGTCCTCGCCTTCAGCCGCATCACTCCGCCCATGATCGAACGCCTGCAACAGGATTTCGATGTGATCGTGCCGAACCCGAAAAACGGCGACATCGCCGCCCAGTTCAACGAAGCCCTGCCCCACGCCCATGGCCTGATCGGCGTTGGTCGCAAACTCGGCCGGGCGCAACTGGAGAACGCCAGCAAACTGGAAGTGGTGTCCAGCGTCTCCGTCGGCTACGACAACTATGACCTCGCCTACTTCAACGAACGCGGGATCATGCTCACCAACACCCCCGACGTGCTCACCGAAAGCACCGCCGACCTGGCCTTCGCCCTGCTCATGAGCAGTGCCCGCCGCGTCGCCGAGCTGGACGCCTGGACCAAGGCAGGCCAATGGCAAGCCACCGTCGGTGCACCGTTGTTCGGCAGCGATGTGCATGGCAAAACCTTAGGCATCGTCGGCATGGGCAACATCGGCGCGGCCATCGCCCGTCGTGGTCGACTGGGCTTCAACATGCCGGTTATCTACAGCGGCAACAGCCGCAAGACCGCACTGGAACAGGAACTCGGCGCACAGTTCCGTAGCCTGGATCAACTGCTGGCCGAAGCCGATTTCGTCTGCCTGGTGGTGCCGCTTAGCGAAAAAACCAGGCACCTGATCAGCCACCGCGAACTGGCGTTGATGAAACCGAGCGCCATTCTGGTGAACATCGCCCGTGGCCCGGTGGTAGACGAGCCGGCGCTGGTCGAAGCGCTGCAAAACAACCGGATTCGTGGCGCCGGGCTGGACGTCTACGAGAAAGAACCACTGGCTGAATCACCGCTGTTCCAACTGAAAAACGCCGTGACCCTGCCGCATATCGGCTCGGCCACGCACGAAACCCGCGAAGCCATGGCCAACCGTGCGTTGGCTAACTTGCGCAGTGCCTTGTTGGGTGAAAGACCGCAGGATCTGGTGAACCCACAAGTGTGGAAAGGCTGATCAAAAAGGGCGGGTGTTTTAAACACCTGCCCGTTCTCGGCATATTGTCGACTTCATATTGCCGTTGCTGATTTATATCGCTATCAGAATCGAGCGCTGAGTTGTTCAGCGCTCGGTCAAAGCATCAGGCCAATTTGCCGCTTCCCTGCACCATCGGTGCCTTGGGCTTACGAAACACCAGTACATTGCCCAACATCACCAGCACCAACCCCACCAATGCCGGCGCCGTCCATTGATAGCCCTCGGCAAACGCCGACACATTCAGCGCCACCACCGGGAATAACACGGTGCAATACGCCGCCCGCTCCGGCCCCATGCGCCCGACCAGCGTCAGGTAGGCGGTGAAGCCGATCACCGAGCCCGGAATCACCAGGTACAGCAACGAGCCGATGTAACGGGCGTTCCATTCCATGTCGAACGGGATACCTTTGACCAGGCACCACACCGACAACATCGCTGCGCCATAAGCCATGCCCCAGGCATTGGTGGTCAGGGGTTTCAGGCCGGCCCTCTGCTGCAGACTCGACAGCATGTTGCCCGCCGAGAAGCACAAGGTTCCGAGCAACGCCAGGGCCAACCCGAGCAAGGTTTCCGGGCTGGCGGTATGACCGGCCAGCTCCGGCCAGAACAACAGACCAAGACCGAGCAAGCCCAACGCGCCGCCCATCAACACGTTGCGGGCGATTTTCTGGCCGAAGAACACCCGCGCATTGAAGGCATTCCACAACGTGGCGGTGGAAAACACCACGGCGACCAGACCGCTGGGGATCCACTGGCTGGCGGTGAGGAAGCACATGAAATTGATACAGAACAGGCACAGCCCCTGCGCCAGGCAAATCAGATGCCCGCGACGGTTCATCACTTGCAGGCGCCGGCTAAGCAACAACATCACGAACAGCACCAGCGCGGCGAGGCCGAAGCGATAGACGATCGACACCGGAATCGCCACCACGCCCAATTGCCATTTCAAGGCAATCCAGGTGGTGCCCCAGATCAATACGGTCAGCAGGTATAGCGAGAGGTTCATGGTGAAGACTCCTGAATAGGCCTTCAGTGTCCGGCGCGCCCCCCTTTTTCACTTGCATAAACTTGCGCTTTTGTCGGCCCGCAGGCTGGCAGGCCAGCGTCTACGGAGTAGGATGCAAGGCGTTGGAGAGAACCGATCATGGCCGCACTGGAAACGTTGCAAGTCTTTCAAGCCCTCAACCGCTCGCCCAATGCTCGCCTGGAGCACAGCGCCGAGCTCGGTGACGGCATGGCTGCGGCTTTGTGGAGCAACCACCATGACGCCCAGGACTACGAAGCGCCGAGCCATCACACTTTGTCGTGCTACATCGCCGGCGGCACCGGCACCTTTCGCCGCGACCAGCCCGGCACCAAGGGCGGCCCGGACAAGCTGTGCATTCTGCCGGCCGACCATCAGTCAGGCTGGGTGATCAACGGCGAYATTCGCCTGGCCCACCTGTATTTCAGCCCCGAACAATTTGCCCTTGGTTGCGTCACGTTGCTGGATCGCGAGCCACGGGAATTGCAGTTGCGCGAGCGCACGTTCCTCGAAGACCCGCAGCAAGTACGGCACTTTCGGCAGTTGATCAGCCTCAACTGGGACGAACCCGGCGAACGCCTGCTCACCAGCAGCCTGGCCCACGAGATGCTCAGCCACGCCTTGCTCAGCCAGGTTGGTGTGCGTCAGGGCCTGCGCCTCAAGGGTGGATTGGCGGCGCATCAGCGGCGGCAACTGGTGGAGTTCATCGACAGTCAGTTGGCGGAGGCGATCAGCCTTGGGCAATTGGCGAGCTTGTGCGCGCTGTCGGAATATCACTTTGCGCGGATGTTTCGTGTGAGCTTCGGCTTGCCGCCGCATCAGTATGTGTTGGCGCGGCGTCTGAGGCGCGCGCGGGAGTTGTTGCGCGCATCGTCGCAGCCGTTGGGGGAGATTGCGCTGGCGTGCGGGTTTGCCAGTGCGAGCCATTTCACCAACCGGTTTCGACAGGCGTTGGGTGGGACGCCTGGGGAGTATCGGCAGGCGTTTTTACGCTAGAACAAAGAGTAAAAGATCACAGCCTTCGGCAGCTCTCACGCCAGAAACAAAACGGGCCTGCAATCGCAGGCCCGTTTTAATCAGGAAGGTAAAAGGTGAATCAGGCCTCAGCCATTGAGCGCAGCCTGTTCGTTCTCGAGAAACTCATCCTCAAGCAGCGCATCGGCATGAGCGCCCCTATCGAACGGCACCACAGCGGCGCGTGGTTTGCCGCGTAATTTGCCAAACATATGCTCCAGCGCATGTTCAAGTTTTTCGGCTGCCCCGTCGATCGCCAGTTCCAGGGAGTCAGCTTTATGGGTAACGGAAATTGGTTGGTGGCCTTTTGGCCGCGCTTCCAGCTGGCAGCGCATGTCATGGGGACCAGGCTTGTCGCCGTTCTCGTCCCGCAGATGGACCTCGACGCGGGTCAGGTCCTCTTCATAACGTTCGAGCGTGCTCTCAATGGTAGTACGTACCCACTCCTCCAGTCGTTTACTGCTTTGAATATGGTTATCGCTATTGACTTGGATTTGCATAGTTCTTCCCTTATTTCAGCTAGCTCGCAAGAGGCGCATCGGCTGGCCCTTGGGCGTCATCACCGCAACCTCTTGGTTACACAATCGGTGTGTGCGCGGAACATTTCAACCCCTAAAAAAAGATAAATATTCATACGCAAAAAAAGCCGGACAACGAGCAAAAGCGCTGTTAATGTCGGGAGTTGGGTCGGCCCTGTCTTCAGTCACAAATGGTCACATCTGCCGCGCCCCCCAGCGGATGCAGGTCACGAAAAATCCCCGCCTCTTCCACCAGCCAGTCATGCACCGCGCGCACGCCCGGATGGCTCAGCGCACCCGGCGCGTAGAGCAGCACGTAGCGCTTGTGATTAGGCACCGCCAGGCCAAACGGCACGATCAGCGTGCCCCGTTCCAGCTCATCGTTAAGCAGCGTTCGCCGCGCAATCGCCACGCCCATCCCAGCAATCGCCGCTTCGATGGTCAGGTGATTGCGGTTGAAGGTGTGCCCGCGCCGCACGTCCGCGCCTTCGAAACCGATGGCATTGAGGTAAAACTCCCATTCCGCGTATTCGTAACTGCCGCGCCAGGCGGTGATGTCGTGCAACAACGGAAAGTGCATCAAGTCTGCCGGGCCGTGCAGCGGCGGACGCCCTCGCAACAGGCTCGGGGCGCACACCGGAAATATCTGCTCGTCGAGCAAGGCTGTGGATAACAATCCGGGATAGCTGCCGTCATTCAGATCGATCGCCAGATCGAAATCTCCCTCGTGCAACGGCACGCTGCTGTCCTCCGCCACCAGGCGCAATTGAATGTCCGGAAAACGCTGCTGCAAACGCGGCAAACGCGGGGTCAGCCATTTGCTCAGGAACGAGGGAATCGAACGCACCCGCAAAATCCCGCTGATCATTCCCGCATCCAGTCGTCGCAATTCTGCGTCGATGCTGCCGTAAGCCTCGTTGACCGTAATGGCCAGGCGCTGGCCTTGCGCACTCAATTCCACGCCACGAGCGCGACGGTGGAACAGGCGAAAACCCAGCCGCTCTTCCAGTTGCCGAATTTGCTGACTGACCGCACCCGGCGTGATGTGCAGTTCTTCGGCACAACGGGTAAACGACAGGTGCCGCGCGGCACAGGAAAACACGTGCAGCCAGACATAAGTCTGGGCGTGCAATTGACGACTCATCGTTTAGTCCTGCTAAAGGCTGTCTTAGGAAGTTTCATTGGTCACGTAGGACCGAGGTAGGCAGTATCGCCGACATTGCGCTTGGCCTACAAAAATGGCGGCGATTTCTCTTCCATTGCTTGTATAGGCTTTAGCATGGCTATCAGTGTTTTCGATCTCTTCAAAGTCGGCATCGGTCCGTCCAGTTCCCACACCGTCGGCCCGATGCGCGCTGCAGCGACCTTTGCCCAAGCACTGATTGACCAGCATTTACTGGCCGCCGTCCGTCGGGTCGAAATCCGGCTTTACGGTTCGCTTTCAGCCACCGGCGTCGGCCATGCCACCGACCGCGCCTGTGTCATGGGCCTGATGGGCGAATGGCCGGATAGCATCGACCCGACCACCATCGATTCGCGCATCCTGCACCTGCGGGAAACCGGCAAGCTGTCCCTGGCCGGCAAAGCGACCATCGCCTTCAACTGGCAGCACGATCTCCTGCTGCTCGACGAGAGCCTGCCCTACCACCCTAACGCCATGTCCCTGACAGCCTTCGGCGAAACCGGTGAGCTGTTCGAGCAGACGTACTACTCGGTGGGCGGCGGTTTCATCATCGACGCGGCCGAAGCCGAGTCCGGCATTGCGCCGGCCAGCGACGTTGTGCTGCCGTACGATTTCTCCAGCGCCGCCGAATTGCTCAAGCTCTGCAAACAGCACGGTCTACGGGTGTCCGAATTGATGATGGCCAATGAATTGGCCTGGCGCAGCGAAGCCGAAGTCCGTCAGGGCCTGTTGCACATCTGGTCGGTAATGCGCGAGTGCGTCGAGCAAGGCTTGCGTCACGAAGGCATCCTTCCCGGCGGTCTGAATGTTCCCCGCCGCGCCGCGAAATTGCATCGCAGCCTGTTGGAAATCGGCAAACCGAACGTCATCAGCTCCACCCTGTCGGCCATGGAGTGGGTGAACCTGTTCGCCCTCGCCGTGAACGAAGAAAACGCCGCGGGCGGACGGATGGTCACCGCGCCTACAAACGGGGCGGCGGGGATCATTCCGGCCGTGCTGCACTACTACATGAAATTCAACCCGGACGCATCGGACGATGACGTCGTGGCGTTCTTTTTGGGCGCGGCTGCCGTAGGCATTCTTTGTAAGAAAAACGCCTCGATTTCTGGCGCCGAAGTCGGCTGCCAAGGCGAGGTCGGCTCCGCCTGTGCCATGGCCGCCGCCGGTTTGGCCGACGTGCTCGGCGCCACCCCGGAACAACTGGAAAACGCCGCTGAAATCGGCCTGGAACACAACCTCGGCCTGACCTGCGATCCGGTCGGCGGTCTGGTGCAAGTGCCGTGCATCGAGCGCAACGCGATTGCCGCGGTGAAGGCGATCAACGCCACGCAAATGGCCCTGCGCGGTGACGGCAAACACTTCATTTCCCTGGACCGGGTGATCCGCACCATGCGCGATACCGGCGCCGATATGCACGACAAATACAAAGAAACTTCACGGGGCGGCCTGGCGGTTAGCTGGGTGGAGTGCTGAGGAGCATTTCCTGACCGTTCGCAACACGTGAGCCCGAGTAATAATAATAACGAGGCGAAAACGATGACCGATGTACGTACACCTGCTGCCGATAATCCCGCTGTAGACCTCACACGCAATAACGAAATAACCCACAAAGGCTGGAGTAAACACGACACCACCTGGATGCTTGGCCTCTATGGCACAGCGATTGGCGCCGGCACGCTGTTTTTGCCGATCAACGCCGGCGTGGGTGGTTTCTGGCCGCTGCTGATCCTGGCAGTGCTGGCGTTTCCGATGACATTCTTTGCACACCGCGGTCTGACTCGTTTCGTGTTGTCCGGCCGTTCCGGGGACATCACTGAAGTGGTGGAAGAACACTTCGGCATCGGTGCCGGCAAGCTGATCACGTTGCTGTATTTCTTCGCGATTTTCCCGATTCTGCTGGTGTACAGCGTAGCGCTGACCAATACCCTGAGCAGCCTCATGGAGCACCAGTTGCACATGACGCCACCGCCTCGGGCGATCCTGTCACTGGGGTTGATTCTCGGCCTGATGGCCATCGTCCGTTGTGGTCAGGGCGTCATCGTCAAGTGCATGAGTGTGCTGGTTTACCCGTTCGTCGCGGCATTGCTGCTACTGGGCATCAGCCTGATCCCGAACTGGAACGGCGCGTTCTTCGCCACCGCCAGTGAAGGCATGCCGCTGCCGCTGTTCTTCAAGACCTTGTGGCTGGCGATCCCGGTGATGGTGTTCTCGTTCAACCATTCGCCGATCATTTCCGCTTTCGCCGTCGATCAGAAGCAGCGTTACGGCAAGCAAGCCGAACGCAAAAGCAGCGGCATTCTGGCGATTGCTCACGCCATGATGGTCGTCACGGTGATGTTCTTTTGCTTCAGCTGCGTGCTGGCGTTGTCCCCGGCTGATTTGGCCGCGGCAAAGGCGCAGAACATTTCGATCCTGTCGTACCTGGCCAACCACTTCCAGACGCCGGTCATCGCTTACGCCGCGCCGCTGATTGCACTAGTGGCAATCACCAAATCCTTCCTGGGCCATTACATCGGCGCCAGCGAAGGCTTTCAGGGCCTGATCGTGAAAAGCCTGCGTGGCCGTGGTCGAGTCGTCTCCGCCGGCTGGCTGAACCGCCTCACTGCGCTGTTCATGATCCTCAGTTGCTGGGCCGTGGCGACCTTCAACCCGAGCATCCTGGGCATGATCGAAACCCTCGGCGGGCCGATCATCGCCTGCCTGTTGTTCCTGATGCCGATGTACGCCATCCGCCGCGTGCCGGCCTTGCGCCAGTACTCGGGCCAGGCCTCGAACGTGTTCGTGGTGTTGGTCGGTCTGATTGCACTGTCTGCGATCATCTATTCATTTATGCCCTGAAACGGGCAGGCAAAAAGAAGGCGGGCCAGAGTGCCCGCCGTTTTTTTGCCGTAAACATTGTCCGACAGTTTTTCCGGCATGCCCCTTGCTATCTCCCTTGTGCGGCACGGAAGAAAGCGCATGAACATGGAAGGCCGGTGGTCTGGTATTGCGAACTAATCCCGATCACAGCCGTCAACAACTGCACGTTCAATCAGGCGGTGACGCATTATGGACAACCCTTTTCAGCTCATTACCGATGCTTTTGCAGCGGATTATCAAATCAACCTGAGCATCCAGGGCCTGGACGGCAGCATCATGCTGACCCTCTCCAACGCTGGCCGCGTGGTGGCTAAACGGATGATCAGCGCCGAACAACGCAATGACCCCAAGCGCCTCAAACGCCTGGTGCAAAGCATTCAATTCGGCATCGCCATCGAACAGGGTCAATGCGCCGTGGCCATCCTCGAAGCCATGACCGACGGCGACAACCGTAAGCTGCCGCCGCCACAGGCCAAAGCCCGGCCCCGACCTGAAATCGGGTATTAAAGTTCGCCCTTCTCCACTTCGGGATGTTCACCGGAACCCGCACCGATCTTGCGTTGCGGGTGTTCGATCTTCACCGAAGGAAATTGCGACGAGGCATAACGCACCACCAGAATCGAAAACGCCAGCAGCAGGATCCCGCCGCACAGGTAAATGATCCCCAGGTCCGGCGGATTGTGGTGCGAGACGTTGGAGATCAGMAGCCGTGTCAGCGCGGTGATYGCCACGTAGATCAGGAACCGCACCGGCATGTGATTGGTCTTGAAGTAAATCCCGACCATCGCCCCCAGTTCCAGGTAGATGAACAGTAACAGGATGTCATCGATCTTGATGTGCCCCTGTTCCAGCATCCCGATGAACTCCATGACCGCCGCCCAGGCAGTCACCGCACCGATGGCGAACAGCGCCAGGTAGTGGAAGGTCTCGACGAACAGGTTGCCCAGGGACTCGGCCAGTTGGTGCACGTTCTGCCGCAGGTTCTCGGCCCAGTTGATTTTCACGATGATTGTTCCTTAGCTCGGTTCGAGCGGATGATGCGGGTTGGACGTGACGGTTGTTCTGCATGCAGAAAAAAGGCCAGGGGTTGCCTGCCACATGATGGCGAGGTGCTTTAAAACACGCTCCGTGGCGTTTGGTCGCAGGTCAACACCAAACCTGTAGCCGCGAATGGAGCGCCACCGTTCACCTGACAAACCCCGAATCCGGTCTACATTAAAAAGCCACTACCCAAAGCTCAGGGATTCGCTTATCCTTTTCGCTGTATATAGATACAGTAGTCGCAAAGACAACTAAATGTGAAGGCATGTGAGGTGGTGAATGGCCGTCGAAGTGGTATACCGCAGCAGCCGAGATCTGGAGCGCTTGTTCATGGATAAAGCCGAAGCTGACCGTCATGACAAAATGCTCGAACTGGCCGAATTGCTGGCTGAAGTGTTGCAAAAAGCCGTTCCGTCCCTGACCGAGCAGCAAGTGGAAGAAGCCGGGATCTACATGGCGAAGAACCGCGACGTGTTCGCCAAGGCGTTCAAGAGCCAGCCGGACGCACTGTCCGAATTGCTCAACGTGCCGGCTGAAGTCGCTAAACCTGTTGAAGTGGCTGCACCTGTTGAAGTGGAGCAAGCTGAGCCGACCAAGCCAGCCAAAGCCGCCAAGACGCCGAAGTAAGCAATGCCCGAATTGAATAGGCCCTGAGTCCAATGGCTCAGGGCCTTTTTCATGCCCGCAGAAAATCAGGCGTCAGGCTGCTCCAGTGCGTCGACCAACGCCTTGAAGAACCGCGCCGCCTCGCCGCCGGTGACCACGCGGTGATCGAAGGTCAGGGACAGCGGCAGGATCGGATGCACCGCCACCGCCCCCTCGACCGCCACCGGTTCATCGCGGATCGCCCCGGCGGCGAGGATCGCCACTTGCGGCGGCACCACCACCGGGTTGGCGTAGCGACCGAACAAGGTGCCGAAATTCGACAGAGTCAGGGTCGCACCCATCATTTCCTTGGGCGGAATCGAACGCGCCTGCACATCGGCGCGCAGGCGCATCACACCTTCTTTCAAATCCGCCGACGTGCGATTGCCGACATCGCGCAGCACCGGCACGAACAAACCGTCCGGTGTATCCACGGCAATGCCCAGGTCGAGCCGTTCGTGTTGTTTGAGCGACAGGGTTTTGCCATCGAAGCCGCTATTGAGCACTGGCTCCACCGCGCAGGCCGCCGCCATGGCTTTGGCCAGACGAATCAGTGGTTCTCGCGCCTGCCCCCAGCGATGCAGATCGGCATCGCCGAAAATCGTCACCGGCACCACTTCGGCATGGGACCTGGCCATGTTCAGCGCCATGCTGCGCCGCACACCGCGCAGCTTCTCACCGCCGAAACGCTCGCGTTCCGTCTGGGCCGCATTTTCCACATCGCTGCGGGTGATCTGACCGTCCTGGCCGGAGCCGACCAAGGCGCTCAGTTCAACGCCCAGTTGTCGCGCCAATTGACGCACTGCTGGCGTGGCGCGGTTCGCCAGGTATTCGCGGGTCGAAGGCGCGGTGCCGATAAAAAAGGCATCCTCCTGATTCGTGCCGCCGCCCTCAAGCCGTCCGACCACGGTGCCCGCATCCGCTTCGCCTTCGTAACCGAGCAACGGCTCCCCCACATGCAGGATGTCGCCCTCGCCGCCGAAGGTTTTCGCCACCACGCCGTCGTAAGGCGCGGGAATGTCCACCAGCGCCTTGGCGGTTTCCACCGACACCAGCAATTGGTCAGCCTTGACGGTATCGCCGACCTTGACGTGCCAGCGGACGATTTCCGCCTCCTGCAAGCCTTCGCCCAGATCCGGCAGTTTGAAATATTTCATCGCAATCTCCTCGGCCTCTGGCGTTTCTTCAAGGGCTTCTTCAGGCGTGGCGCAACACGGTGTCACAGGCGTGAAGAATGTCCTCGACGCCAGGCATGTACAGCGATTCCAGTCGATACAGCGGTGGCGGGATGTCCGGCGCGGTGACTCGCTGGATCGGTGCCTGCAACTGCAGAAACACCCGTTCGTAGAGACTGGCGGCGATTTCCGCGCCGACCCCGCAGGAGCGCGGCGCCTCATGCACGATCACGCAGCGACCGGTCTTGCGCACCGAGGCCTCCATCGTGTCGAGGTCCAACGGTTTGATGCTGGCGACATCGATCACTTCCGCCGAGATGCCCTGCTCGGCCAACGCCGTGGCGGCTTGCAGGGTTTCCATCACACTGGCGCCCCAACTGATCAAGGTGATGTCGCTGCCTTCGCGCAGGGTGAAACAGCTGTCCAGCGGCAGGCGTTTGCCGTCATCCAACAACGGTTGCGGGTTCATGCGATAGAGTCGGGTCGGTTCGAGAAAGATCACCGGGTCCGGGTCGTCGATGGCCGCGAGCAACAAACCATAGGCCCGGGCCGGCGAGGACGGGATCACCACCCGCAACCCCGGAATGTGCGCAAACAGTGCTTCGGTGCTTTCGCTGTGATGTTCCGGCGCACGAATCCCTGCACCCATCGGCGAGCGCAGCACCATCGGGCAGGTGAGCCGCCCGCGCGTGCGGTTGCGCATGCGACTGGCGTGGGACACCAGGTGCTCCATGGTGGCGTAGATAAACCCCATGAACTGGATTTCCACCACCGGTTTCAAGCCTTGGGCCGCCATGCCCACTGCCAGCCCGCCGATCATGGTTTCGGCCAGCGGCGAATCGATTACCCGCTTGAAACCAAAGCTGTCGCGCAGGCCCAGCGTGGCGCGAAACACGCCACCGTTCACCCCGACGTCTTCACCGAGGACGATAACGTTCTCGTCCTCGCGCATGGCCCGATGCAACGCCAGATTCACCGCCTCCAGCAGCGTTACCTTACCGTTACTCATGGCCCGAACCTCCCGTCCGGCGCGCCACTCGTTCGAGGAAGTCTTCACGCTGCTCGGCCAGGGCTTGTGGCCACTGGGCGTAGACATGATCGATCACTGATGCCGGCGCCTGCAGGCCCGCCGCTTCGAAGTTATCCACAGCAACCTGCACCAACCCCTGGCATTCGCTGATCAGCGCCTGCTCGCGACTTTCATCCCACACGCCCTGCCCGACCATGAAACGCTGCAGACGTTTGATCGGTTCTTCGAGCCAGGCTTGCTTGACTTCGTCCGCCGACCGGTAGCGTGTGGCATCGTCGGCCGTGGTGTGATCGCCGAGGCGATAACTCAGGCATTCGAGCAACACCGGGCCTTTGCCGTGGCGCGCCCGTTCGAGGGCCGCTTGCACGCGGTCATACACGGCGAGTATGTCGTTGCCGTCGACCTGCTCACCGTGGAACCCGGCGCCAATGGCTTTCTGCGCCAACGTGGGAGCGCCGCACTGAATTCGTCGCGGTACCGAAATCGCCCATTGGTTGTTGTTGACCATGAACACCACCGGCAACTGCCAGGCGCCAGCGACATTGAGGGCCTCGAGAAAATCACCTTTGCTGGTGCCGCCATCGCCGCAGGTGGTGACGGCAACCCGATGCTCGCCACGGATCTTGAATGCGCTGGCGACGCCGCAGGCATGCAGGGCCTGGGTGGCAATCGGCACACAGATCGGGAAATCCTGCGCCACCGCCGGGTCGACAAAGTCGCTGCCACGCTCATCGCCGCCCCAATACAACAGGATTTCTTCCATGCGCACGCCACGCATCAGTTGCACGGCGGTGTCGCGGTAATACGGGATCAGCACGTCTTCGGCGTGCATCAGGCTGCCGACCGCAACGCCAATGGCTTCCTGGCCCAGGGTCGGCGCGTAGGTACCGATGCGCCCGGTGCGTTGCAGGGCGACCGCTTTCTGGTCAAAAAGGCGGGTCAGGACCATCTGCCGATACAAGCGCGTCAACAGATTGAAGTCGTCGGCCCAGGGAGGGAGATCGCAGAGCACCTGGCCGTCAGGGGATAAAAAACGGGTGTAGGGCAGCTCAACCTTGTGAAGCATCACAGGGCTCCTGGCACGCGGGGTCGGCGTGCGATTGTCAGGCCCGACGTTTGTGGCGCAGGGCTTGGGGAGCAAGTTGGCCGGATAGGCACTCACTCCTTTATCGATTCAAACGTTTACCGGTACAGCACTTTCTCTGCCAACTCATCCGCTACCCTGGCCGGAGAACGTTTTTCCGCCTGGGCATGGGCAAAGACTTCGGTCAGCCGTGAACTGATTTTCGACAGGTGCGCGGTGATGGTCGTCAGCTCTTCCCCACGGTGTTTGAGCGACACGTAGATCAGCCCGCCGGCGTTGATCACGTAATCCGGCGCATACAGAATGCCCCGGCGTTCCAGCTGATCGGCGACTTCCAGATGGGTCAGTTGGTTGTTGGCCGAACCTGCGACCGCCGAGCAGCGCAACTGCGTCACGCTGGTCCTGTTAAGCACACCGCCCAAGCCACAAGGCGCGAGAATGTCGCAAGGGGTGCTGAGCAGCGCTTCGTTGGCGATCGGATGAGCGCCCAACTGCTCCATGGCCAGTTGTACTTTGCCGTGATCGATGTCGCTGACCAGCAGCTCGGCGCCGGCAGCGTGCAGCTGCTCGGCCAGGGCATAACCAACATTGCCCAGGCCTTGAACGGCAATGCGCAGCCCTTCCAGATTATCGCTGCCCAAGCGGGCCATGGCGGTGCTGCGAATGCCGGCGAATACGCCCATGGCGGCATGCGGTGCTGGGTCCCCCGCAGCGGTGGTGCTGGTGACGAATTGCGTATGTTGGGCGATGCAGTCCATGTCCGCCACCGAGGTGCCGGCGTCGATGGCGGTGATGTAGCGACCGTCGAGCTGATTGATCCAGCGCCCGAACGCTTCGAATACTGCGGCGCGGTTTTCCACATGGGCCGGGCGAATAATCACCGCAACGCCACCGCCCTGAGCCAGGCCAGCCAGGGCCGCCTTGTAACTCATGCCTTGGGCGAGGCGCACAGCATCCTCGATCGCGGATTCATCGCTGGGGTAGGCAAGGTAACGACACCCGCCCAAGGCAGGTCCCAGGCGGCTGTTATGGATGGCAATCACCGCCTTCAACCCGGTGACCGGATCGACGCTCAGGTGCAGCGATTCAAGGCGAGTGCTTTGCATGAGAGCGAACATCGTAGGGCTCCCGAATCACTTCTTGTAGTCGCCAGTATAGGCTTGCGCACAAAAATTGCAGAAGCGCACAGGAATAAGCAGCGCGGCTTTAAAGGTTTTCGGACATAACCTGTTACGGCCTGTGTTCAGCACTGGACGAAAGCCTGCGACGGGGCTAAAACGAGGCATTCCCCGGAGATTTTGATGACCCCGCGCCAACGCTTTTTCGACTGTCTGCAACGATCACCGCCCGCGCTGTTCGAGGCGGCGTTGTGGATCGCCGTCGAACACGATAAAGAGCTGAATCCCGAAACTGTGCTGGCGGACTTCAAGGACCTGCAACAGCGGGTCAGCTACGGATTGCCGATGCTGCCGGTAAATGAGTTGGCGCAACCGTTGTTGCGGCGCATGAATGACCTGGGGTTCGCCCAGGACGACTTCACGCCCTTGCGCCCGCAAGTGGCGTTGCTCCATAAAGTGCTGGAACGCCGGCGCGGCCAGCCATTGGCGCTGGGCCTGATTGCCCTGGAGCTGGCCAGAAGACTGGAAATCCCCATGGTCGGGGTCAACTTCCCCGGGCATTTCCTGCTGCGGGTGCAAGGCGCCGATCACCTGCTCGACCCGTGCGGCGGGCGCCGGCTGTACCCCAACGATTGCCGTGAACTGCTGCAACGCCAGTACGGCCCGAACATGCAGCTCAGCGCCGAGCATTTGCAGACCGCCGAACCTGCGCAGATGCTGCAACGGCTGTCACGCAACCTGCGCCAGTTGTACCTCACGAACGATGACTACATCGACGCCCTGATCGACGCCGAGCGCGTGCTGGAGCTGGGCAACGCCAACGCCTCCGACTACCTGGCCCGGGCCAGCCTCTATCAACGGCTGGATTGCCCGAATGCCGAGCGTTTTGACCTGGAACACGCGCTGCTGCTCTGCGACGACCCGATTCAGCAGATTCGCCTGACCGAGCGGCTGGGGCACCTTCCGCCCAACGCCATCATCCATTGATCGCCCCACATTGGGTCGATGTGAAGCCATTAAGGGGTGTCAGGCTGGTTCGCCGGATGGGCCAGGAAGAAGGCTGGATGTGTCGCCGCAAGCGCCGCCACTCGCCGAATTCGCGGGTAGGCCTCAAGGGAAATATTGAAGCGCTCGGCCGCATACAACTGCGGGATCAAATAAACGTCCGCCAGCCCCGGTTGCTCGCCAAAGCAGTAACCGCTATCACCAATCAACTGCTCCACCGTCGCCAACCCTTGACTGATCCAGTGACCGATCCACTCGACCACTTGCGCCTCATCGTGCCCCAACTGCCGCAGCTTATTGAGCACGCTGACGTTGTGCAGTGGGTGAACGTCGCAGCCGATCACCGCCGCCACTCCACGCTCGTGGGCGCGGGCGGCGAGGTCTTTGGACAGCAGCGGCACCTGTGGATAACGTTCCTCCAGGTACTCGATGATCGCCGGTGACTGGATCAGCAATTCGCCTTCATCGGTGCGCAAGGCCGGCACCCGGCCTTGCGGGTTGATGCCCAGGTACGCCGGCTGGCGATGTTCGCCCCCCTGCGGCGCGATCAGGTTGATCGGCAGTGCCTGGTAATCCAGCCCCTTCAACGCCAGCGCAATGCGTACCCGGAAAGACGAGGTCGAACGGTAATAGGTATAGAGTTCCATGGGCCGATCCTCTTAGCGCGCCGGCAGCACTTTGCCGCGGCACTCGCCGAAACCGATGGAAGCAAAACCCTCACGGCTGCAACGTCCCCGCAGGATGATTTCGTCGCCATCCTCGAGGAATTTACGCACCTCACCCGAGGCCAGTTCGATCGGCTTTTTACCGCCCTCGGTGATTTCCAGCAGGCTGCCGAACTGACCGCTTTCAGGGCCGGACAACGTGCCCGAACCGAACAGGTCGCCGGCCTGCAACTGGCAGCCGTTGACGCTGTGATGCGCCACCATCTGCGCAACGGTCCAGTACATGTGTTGGGTGTTGCTGAGGGTCAGGCGATGGGCCGGCAGATTCTGTTCGCGCATCGATTCGGTCAGCAGCAGCACTTCGAGTTCGATGTCGAAGGCACCGGCCGCCTGATCACGTTTGTCGAACAGGTAAGGCAGCGGCTGCGGGTCGCCTTCCGGGCGCGCCGGCTGCGCACGACGGAACGGTTCCAGCGCTTCGGCCGTCACCACCCACGGCGAAATGCTGGTGATGAAACTCTTGGACAGGAACGGCCCCAGCGGCTGGTATTCCCAGGCCTGGATGTCCCGCGCCGACCAGTCGTTGAGCAGGCAGAAACCGGCGATGTGATCGGCGGCGTCACCGATGGCGATCGAGTCGCCCATGGCATTGCCCGGGCCAATCCAGATACCCAGTTCCAGTTCGTAATCCAGGCGTGCGCACGGGCCAAACGTCGGCTCGGTCTGACCGGCCGGCAGGGTCTGGCCTTTCGGACGCCGCACGTCGGTGCCGGACGGGCGAATGGTCGAGGCGCGGCCGTGATAACCGATCGGCACGTACTTGTAGTTCGGCAGCAACGGGTTATCCGGGCGGAACAGTTTGCCGACATTCTGCGCGTGCTCGATGCCGACGTAGAAGTCGGTGTAGTCGTTGATCTTCGCCGGCAGGTGCATCTGGCAATCCGCCGCCAGCGGCAGCAGTTTTGCGCCTTGGGCTTCGATCTTGCCGTGCAGGGTGCTGCCTTCCTTGAACAACTCGATCAAGCGTTCACGCAGGGCGACGCGAGCCTCGCGACCCAGCTCGAAAAACGCATTCAACTGGCCGCCACGGGTGGCTTCGACGGCGGTTCGCGCGGCACCGTCGTCGAACAGCCCGGCATCGAGTGCCGCTCCCAGATCAAAGATATGGTCGCCGATCGCCACGCCACTGCGCGGCGCCCCGCCCTTCACGCTGAACACGCCCAACGGCAGGTTTTGCAGCGGGAAATCCGCGTGGCCGTTGGCGGAGGCAACCCAGCTACGAGTGATGGAAGTCTGAGTCATGGGTTATCTCCGGGTCGGGTCAAAAGTGGCGGGCAGCGAGGCCCAGCAGGCGTCGTAATTGTTTTGCAGTTGCGGGCAATCCAGGGCGAATCGGCTCGGGCGCAGCACCTGGCTGGTCTCGAACATGAAAGCCATGGTGTTGTCGATTTTAGCCGGCGCCAGTTCCGCGTTGATTGCCTTGGTGCAGGTCTCGCCATCGGGGCCGTGGGCGCTCATGCAGCTGTGCAACGAGGCGCCGCCCGGCACGAAACCTTCGGCCTTGGCATCGTACTCGCCCTTGATCAGACCCATGTATTCGTTCATCAGGTTGCGGTGGAACCACGGCGGACGGAAGGTTTTCTCGGCCACCATCCAGCGTGGCGGGAAGATCACAAAGTCGAGGTTGGCCAGACCGTGCACGCTGGTCGGCGAGGTCAGGACGGTGAAAATCGACGGATCCGGGTGATCGAAACTCACCGTGCCAATGGTGTTGAAGCGACGCAGGTCATATTTGTAGGGCACGTTATTGCCGTGCCAGGCGACCACGTTCAGCGGCGAATGATCGAGCTCGCAGCCCCACAATTGGCCGAGGAATTTCTGCACCAGGGTGGTCGGTTGCTTGAGGTTTTCGTAATGCGCCACCGGGGTCAGGAAGTCGCGAGGGTTGGCCAGACCGTTGCTGCCGATCGGCCCCAGGTCCGGCAGGCGCAGTGGCGCGCCGTGGTTTTCGGCCACATAGCCCCGCGCTTGCGGATCGAGCAGTTCGATGCGGAATTTCAGCCCGCGAGGCAGCACGGCGATTTCCAGCGGTTCCAGCTCCAGCACGCCCA
Organism: Pseudomonas sp. 05N433; assembly: GCF_056396925.1. NCBI lineage: Bacteria > Pseudomonadati > Pseudomonadota > Gammaproteobacteria > Pseudomonadales > Pseudomonadaceae > Pseudomonas > Pseudomonas sp. 05N433. Next base: position 79,085 of record NZ_JBFTML010000014.1, read on the forward strand.
GTTCAGTGGCGATGCGCAGGCGGCCCAGTTCCGGTACCAACAGCAGTTCGCCGTCGGCGTTGAAGAACACCCGCTCCATGGACCGGTTGGCGCGGTAGTTATAGATGCTGATCCCGGCCGGTTTATCCGCGCCCGAATTGGCGGCCATGCTCACCAGCCCGTCGATGAAATCGGTGGGCTCGGTCGGAATGTCCAAGGGGTTCCAGCGCAGGCGATTGGGGGTCACTTCACCCAACGGACCACCGGCCAGTTGCCGATCCAGTTTGACGAATGCCGGGTGATTGGCCGACGGCTGAATGCGGTACATCCAGGTCCGGCGTGCTTCGCTGCGGGCCATGGTGAACGCAGTGCCGGAGAACAGCTCGGTGTACAGGCCGTAAGGGGCTTTTTGCGGGGAGTTCTGGCCGATGGGCAGTGCGCCGGGCAACGCTTCGCTGCTGAATTCGTTGCCAAAGCCTGACTGATAAGCCAGCGCTGGCGCCGTTGAATCGAGGTTCATGGAGCCTCCTGAACGGGAAGTTATTTTTATCGTAATTCAATTACGCATAACGTAATTTGATTGGTATTGACCGTCAAGCTATAAAGACGCCCATTCGTCCCGGGATCACACCGCCTCCATGACCAGCGAAAGCAACGGTAAACAGAAAGTCCGCTCGGCCGAAGTCGGCACCGACATCCTCAAGGCCCTCGCCGAGCTGTCGCCCTCGACCTCGCTGTCGCGTCTGGCCGAACACGTGCAGATGCCGGCGAGCAAGGTTCACCGTTATCTACAAGCGCTGATCGCCAGCGGTTTTGCCGAACAGAACCCCGCCACCAACCATTACGGCCTGGGCCGTGAAGCGCTGCGAGTCGGCCTGGCTGCCCTGAACAGTATGGACGTGCTGAAAGTCGCCGCTCTGCCTCTGGCCGAGTTGCGTGATGACTTGAATGAAACCTGTTTTTTAGCGGTGTGGGGCAATCAGGGCGCGACGGTGGTGCACATCGAGCCGGCGGTGCGAGCGGTGACGGTGGTCACGCAATTGGGCTCGGTATTGCCGTTACTCAGTTCATCCACTGGCCTGGTATTTGGCGCTTACCTACCAAAGCGGGAAACCGTGGACTTGCGCGATCAGGAACTTCACAACGCCACTGACCACATCTTGGCAGACGATCAGACCTATGCAGCCTTATGCGAACAGATCCGCGAACGCGGCCTGCATCATGTGCATGGGTTGCTGATGCCGGGAGTGGATGCGTTGTCGGCACCGGTGTTCAACGCTGTCGGCCAGGTGGCGGCGGTGATGACCATCGTCGGCCCGACCTCGTTGTTCCATGCCGACGAAAACGGCCCGGCGGCGCAGCGWTTGCTGGCAGCGACGCGGGCCGTGAGTTGGCGGATGGGTTACCAGGTTGAAACGTGACGTAATAAAGCGGAATTATCACCGCCCGCTATTAATCCACTCTTCTCCCTGCTCAGCGAACAGAGGTTGTTACCGAACCGGTTGTATTCGCGAGAGACCGACCCGCCACATAGGTCAGATAATTTACGCCGACCTCAACACCGGTAACGGTTGAAACGATTCCGGCAAAATCGTTGATTCTGGAAAGGAGACTCAGGCCGGCATTTGCACCGCCAATGCCCGCAACGGTACCCACATAGAGAGAAATCAACCCGACCCATGCAGCTGAAAAATGCCCGTTTGCCTGTTTTTCATACCCGTTGTGGTGAGCGATTACCCCTAGCACAATTGATCGCGTTGCCTTCAATAACGTGGCTGCGACCCCCACCGGTGGAATGAAAAGCGAAACAATGTCCACCGCAAATTCGGCAACAATTAGCGTGTCGCGCCAGAATGCTTCGGAAAGACTGGTCGTCTGGTCATCCGTCTCGGCGATGAAAAGCTCGATCATCGGCGCGTAGTCATCCGATAAGCGGATAGGCCGTCCGGGTGTTAGCGTGAAATCATGGTATCMCTTCAGAACCTCGAACAAATAAGCGCGCACAACCTCTTGATCTCTACTTCGGACACTTTTAACAATATCCCATCGCGCGTGCATCTTCAGTTCCGCGGCATAAGATTCCAGTGAAACAAAGTTCTTGCCATCGTAAGCCGCTGGCAGATAAATAATCTTTTCAGTTGTGCCTTTGCGAGCAAAGACGTACCCACCTTCAACGCGCTTGCCGTTGACGACAAACCTGTAGACTTCGCCATTGGCAGTATTTGCAGTAATGTGCAACTCTTCGAGCACCGCATTCAGCCAGGTATATTGCTCCCCGCTCAAATTGCCTTGCATTCTCTGAGTCAGAGCATCGAACTGGAGTTTGTTTTGCTTGAGCTTGCCATACACCTCAGGTCTTGTTGACAGATCTCCGACCCCGGGATTGAGGAAAGTGCGCTTCAAATAATCGATGTATTGATCCCCTGGCAACACTCCAATCAAGTCGTTGATCACTGTTGCACTCAGCCTTCCCACCGAGGTGCCGTCTCTTGACCTGAACGTAGCCGTTCTCAATTGATCACGAACATTGACCAGACTTTTGACCACCGTGTCAAACCACGCAAGAGCCTTTACAAAAGAACTGGTGTCGCTGCGCCAGATTTCCCAATTAATAAACAGTTGAGTCAGGGTCATTGGCTGATGACCTGCAATTGTGATCTCAACCTGGTCCGGATCGATTTCCGGGTGTGGCCCCGAGCGACGTAAATAGTCATTAACTCGCTTTTTCACCAATTCCCGAGCAAACACCTGAAACGGCTGTACATTCACCTTATCTTTCGCCAGTTCATAAATGGCGCTTTGTTCAGTAGTCAGTCGAGCCAGGCATTGCCGTTCAGACAGCTTCGCTTGCCTGAACCAACCAGGCGTAACAAATTCGACCTCGTACTGCGCCCATGCCAGTAACTGCCTGACACTGTCTTCGAAGCGTCTTTGGGGAAGAGACAGCCATGTAACGGTATTGATTCTTGACCCTTGACCAGCTATGGCCGCTGCTCCAGATTTATCTATTTCGTCAACCAGCTTGCTGCGATCCTTCAAATGGCATTGATCGATCAAGTAATCCTTACCGCCCGGAACAAGCACCCATTTCGCAACGTGCTCCTTGAGCAACCAAACATTATCGAACTCAAACCAGTCTTTACCTCCCGGCGCGCCTGGCGCATATAACACACAAGGAACAAGCGCACCATTGCTTTTAGACGTATAAACGGTGAGTTCCTTGAATGCCTGATAATCATCACGAAAAGAAAGACCATGAGTGGTCAATGATGTATCGCCGAGATTGCAACGTTTCACCATATCCAGACTTTGCACCTTCAAATGACCTTGCAGCCCGGCGGCGAATACCGACAAGGCCGTCACTCTTGCCAGGTTTTCATGGATAGCGTCTTGTACTTCTGGCTCTTTATAGGCAGCGTTCCGCAGCGCTGCGTACTTCATCCGCACATCGAGCGTTTCGATGGCCGACTCGATGAATGAAGGGGTCAAATCCAGCGCATGTTCGCCGTTGATCTTGAGCTGATAGCGGGCGGCTTTATCATGCAAACCGTACATAAAAAGTTCGGTTAACGTTTTCGTTTCTTGATGCCTGATTTCCTTCACGCCCATACGGAAATTGTAGTTCAAGGTCACGAGGACAAAATCAGGATCGACATGCAGTGCAGCACGCCGAAAAATAAAGTCTTGAACACTGTTTCGTGTATAGGCTTTCAGCGACGCGACATGACCCACTCGTTGATGCAGATCTACTTCACTTTGAAGCAGGGTGCGCTCCAGATCGACATAAATCTTCTGGTCCCTTTCGCTACTGCGCTTCAACCATTCAGGCCACACATTTTTACTGATCAACTTGATCAGCGCGGCGGTGCGATGTTTCGCATTTTCAAGCAGCTCCTTCAAGGGCAGGAGGGCGTTAACTTCTCGGATCACATTCTCCTTGTCCGTGCGCGAGCCACTCAACCCCTTGAGTTGACGACTGATGTCAGCACGTTGCTTTGCCAACAGCGCGTCTGTGCCAACACCGAATACATCCGTATCAATTCGTGGATAACGAATCTCTGGATCAGCCTCGACCTTCTGCGCGTCTTCAACTGCCAAGTCCTTCAGCAATTCGCCACGACTCGCTGGCGTACTCAGGCGTTTCCGGACTTCTTGATGCAGCGCTGCCGACGTAGCGAACTTTTCCACCCCTGCGTTCGCCGTATATAAAATCATGGCACTGTCCGCCGCAGGAACAATCGCCCCTGACGACTGACCATCCAGACGCATGACAAAAGCCGAAGCCAATGTTTTGAAGACGCCATCGTGCAGTTGGACAGCAACGCCATAAAATGCGCTGGGAACCAGAGGACCGGTCAACGCGAAAATCTTTTTTTCGTCTTCCGGTGTGACACCGCCCTCTTGCGTTACGCTATTCAATTCCTGCCAGAAGAGTTTGACTGCATAACTTCGCAGAAGGCCTTTACGCATCACGTTGTTGCCCATATTACGTGCCCAGTACTGATCCAGCGCCACGACAAACTTTGCAGGCAACGTCCGCAGCAATTCGGCGATAAATTGACTCACTGTCCCAATATCCAGATCAGCGTGTCGGGCGCTTTCGTCCGTATCGTTCAGCCAATCGTACACACCATATTGGTCTGGATTATAATTCGGTGCACTTCCGCGCAGCAGACACTCCATCAGTACATTATTCAGTGAGCCTGTCGGCTCTTGGGCAGTCGCAGCACCGCGATAATTGATAAACACCCTGGAAACATAGAGTTCCGGCACCAACCGCCACATGTCCTCCGCCAGACAATCTTGTAGCAAAGACGCAAATGACGGGATGAGGCTCAATTGCTCGGACAATTGTTCAACGGCCTCGTTTACGCCGATAAATTTATTTGAAACYGATTCGAGTTTATTACCTTCCATAAATACATAATCCTGATTTAGTCAATTGAAAGCGGCGCACTTTGCACACACCAACTTTCAGCGRAACTAAATCAAAAAAAACCAACATCACAGTCGAATTTCTTTTCGACTTATGTTGCAGCGACAACAATGTCGTGCCACAAACAGCCAATCAATTGTTACATCACGCCAACAACCCAAGCAATCGTGCTTGGGCAACTGCGTGAGTTCTGCGCTCAACGCCCAACTTACCGTGAATGCGTCGAGCATGCGTTTTGACCGTATGTAACGAGATGAATAATTGCTCGGCAATCTGTTGATTCGAATTACCCAACGCAATCAACTTTAGTACTTCGACCTCGCGCTGACTAAGCGGATTATTACCTCCTGTATATGCCACGCCTTCAATGTTCGGCTCCGTCATTCCCAGTGCCGACAGCAGGTCAGGCTGGCGTAATTGAAGTTCGCGCAGCGCCTGCCGCAAACCACATCGCTCCACCAGATTTAATCCACTGCGTAAAAACTCGTTGGCACTGACCAGGTCACTATTCAACCAGGCGACTTCGGCCCTGGCGAACAACAGTTCCACCTCCAGCGTCAACTGAGTGGAGCGCTTCGACTGATCAAGCAGGCGAGCGAGGATGTTCAATGGGGCCTCGCTCCGGTGCAAATAGACTTGGGCCAACACCAGCAGGTACTCAATCCGGGCAATCAGCAGCAAAGTTGCCGGAGGTGCTTGCCGCGCCTGGCCCAGATAGTGGCGCAAGACGCGACTCAGCGCCTCACAGGCGAGTTCTGGCCGGCCCTGCTGCAGCCAGAAATGGCTGCTGACTTGCAGCAGTACGCCACGATAAACGGTGTCAGGACTCTGCCGCTGCTGCATCAACCGTTCAGCATCGCGCAGATGAGCAAATGCCAAGTCATAGTCACGTTGATTGGCCGCCAATTGCGCAAGCCCCAGAAAACCGTACAGCACCCGCTTGTCGTGATTGCGCAGGCAGGTCCGCAAGCCACTTTCAAACAACTCGCTCGCCTGTGCATCGCGTCCCAGGGACAGATTCAAACGGCCACGCTGCAACGCCAGTCGTCCGAGCAAAGGTTCGGCATCGCGTTGCTGCCTGGTGAACATGGCGTGAACATTGGCAAGCAAGTCCTCGGCACGTTGGAGAGCACCACGCTGCTCCAGCAATTGCGCATGGTCCAGTTCCAGCAGTCCTTCGAAAACCAGTGAACCTTGCGCACGCGCCAGGCACAACGCTTCACGATTCATTGCCTGGGCGACTTCCAGCTCCCCACGCAGCAATGCTTGCTGGGTCAGCCCCGACAAGCACATCACACGTACAGTCCAGAGTTCGGGACCAAGGTCCTTCAGCGCATCGAGAAAATGCGCACGCGAGCCCTCCATCCGCCCCTGCAAATGCAACAGCCAACCCTGCTGGGCCTGCCACCGTGCGATCAGCTGCCGTTGCAGAATCGCCGACGGCTGCGGGACGAATCGCGACAACTGCTCGATACAGGCTCCGGCTTGCTCAAACCGCCCCGCAAACAGCGATGCCGCCGTGATCAGCCCGATCAGTTGCGGCGAGCCGAGCATCAGCTCCTCGCCTTGTTGCTCATGCAGACGCAACAACAGCACCACTGTCTGCTCCTCGAACAGATGCTCGAAACTGAAGTGCTGCAACAGGCTGACCGCCACTTCGTATTCCTCGGCGAGCAATGCCTGTTCGAAGGCTGATTTCCAGTCCTGCTCGGCGCAGAACCACTGGCAGGCCCGCCGATGCCAGGAGCGTCCGGCCGGCCATTGCTCATCGCGCAGCAATTGGGTGAACGGGGTGAAAACCTGCAGCCAGTCGGTGGAGTCGCGCCAGGGTTCGATAAAACAACCCAGTGCTTGCAAGGTCCTCAGGTACTGCGCGCCCTCCCCGGCCCCAAACAGGTGATCGCACAGTCGGGCATTGAAGCGTGGCAAGTGGGCCAGCACGCGCCAGGCCTCGCTCAACTCAGGCGTCAGCGAGCTGAACAACTCGTGCTCCAGATAATCGAGCAAAGTGTCCGCCCGTCCCTGGGGAGTGTCCTGACGCGACCAGTCGCACTTCTGCAACAGTGCGATCCGCACACCGGCACACCAGCCGCCGGTGCGCTGGATGACCCGACTGGCCACCTTGTTGGCCTGATCCGGCACCCAGGGACGCAACAGCTGCTCCACTTCACCTGAAGTAAAAGCCAGCAAAGCGCTCTCGCACTCGTACAATTCATCATCAAGCAACAGCCGTGGCCAGTTGCATTGCGGCCGGCGGCGAGTGCCGAGCCACCAGGTCAGCATCGGGCTGCCGATCGCCAACATGCGATCCAGCAACGAGTCCAGCTCCGGGTTCGGCAGACGGCAGTAGTCATCGAGGAACAGCCAGGTCGGCGTCTGCAATCGCGCCAGATTGCTCAGCAATTCGGTTTCACCCGACGAGGCCAACCCCAGCGCCTCAGCCAGACGATGACGAAAATCGGCCGCGCTCGACACCACGCCAGACAAGGGCAGCCAATGCACCCGGCACCGGGATGGCGCCCGCAACAGGCACTCGGCGAGCAGCGCACTCTTGCCGCTGCCGGCGGGGGCGCAAAGTAATTTCACCCGGGCCGTGGAGGTCAGTAGCGGCTCGGTCAAGCGAGCCCGCGACAAGTGATGAGAGGACAGGCGGGGCAGGAATCCAGAACGGTCCAGACACGGGGTCATGGCGGTCATTGCAGCGTGCCTTTTTATAATTGTCCGACAACCCTAACCCTCTCCAACCCGCTTGTTGAGAGGTATTCAGCGCGCTGATTGGCGCCCATAAAAAAGGCGACCCACCGGTCGCCTTTTGTGATGCCAATGTATCAAAACCCTTACCGAACGCCCTCGGCGCGCAGAGCCGACGGTGTGTAGTCGGCAGCCTTGGCGTCAAAGCCAAATATGAAACTGTGCTTCTCTTCGTTCTTCATTCCCAGGGCAATGTATCGGCCAGCGATGATGTCGTAGAGCGCCTCGAGGGTGTAGGCCGGAGTCTGGTGATCGTAGTAGTACTGGGCGTGACCTTCGGCCACTCGCCACAGTTGGCCGCGACCGTCGTAGTGGTCCACCAGCGCCACTTGCCAGCTGTCTTCGTCGAGGTACATGTGGCGTTTGGCGTAGATGTGCCGCTCACTCGGCTTGACCGTGCCGACCACTTCCCAGACCCGGTGCAACTCGTAGCGGGTCAGGTCCTGGTTGATGTGCCCGGCTTTCACCACGTCATCGTACTTGAGGCTCGGCGAATCGAGTTTGTAGCTGTTGTAGGGAATGTACATTTCCTTTTTGCCGATCAGTTTCCAGTCGTAGCGATCTGGCGCACCGGAGAACATATCGAAGTTATCCGAAGTCCGCAGGCCGTCAGCGGCGGTGCCTGGTCCGTCGTAGGCCACTTGCGGTGCACGGCGCACTCGACGTTGACCGGCGTTGTAGATCCACGCCAGTCGCGGCTCTTTCACCTGGTCGAGGGTTTCATGCACCAGCAATACGTTACCCGCCAGCCGCGCCGGCGCGGTTACCGACTGTTTGAAGAAGGTCAGCACATTGGCGGCTTTGTCCGGGTCCAGGTCCTTCATCAGTTGCGGTACGGCGATCTCTTCCTCGAAGCGAATCGGCGTGTAGCTGCCGTTGGTCTGCGGGGTCACCTGGGTGATGATCCGTCGCAGATTACCGCCGTGGTAACGGGTGATGTGGTTCCACAGCACTTCGACGCCATTCTTCGGAATCGGGAACGCGTAATAGCGATTGCCGGTGAAATTGGCCAGGCCGTTACCGTCGTTGATGCTGGTTACGTTCAGCGCGCTGCGCTTGGCCGACTCGTAGATTTCCGGCGGCACGGCCACGGTGCGATGGGTTGGGTAGACCGGAATCTTGTAGGTTTCCGGGTAGCGCTTGAACATCGCCACCTGACCGTCCGAAAGCTTGTCCTTGTACTTGTCGACCGTTGCAGCGGTGATGGTGAACAGCGGCTTTTCACTGGCGAACGGGTCAGCCAGGAAGCCTTTGCTGTCGACCGCGCCAGCGTTTTTCGGGATGCCACCGGTCCAGGCCGGGATCGAGCCATCGGCGTTGCCGGCCTTCTCGGCGCCCAGCGGCGTGAGGGTGGTGCCGAGCTTATTGGCCTCTTCCGGCGAGACCGCAGCCATCACGTTGACGGCCAACAGACTCAGTGCCAGAGCGCCGCATTGCAGAATCATCTTGCGCATTAACATCATCCTTCTCAGCCAGATCAGAAGTTCACGCCGAAGCTCAGCGCCAGGAAGTCGCGGTCGGTCAGGGTGTTGTAATTCCCGCCGAAAAAGTCGGTGTAACTCAAGCTTGCGGTATAGGTGTTGCGGTAGTCGGCATCGACACCGACGCTGATCGCCTTGGCGCCTTCGTTGAACAGCCCGTTGGGGCCGTAGCCGGCGACGTCATGGGACCAGGACAGGTTGGGTTTGAGGTTGATCCCGCCAATCACGTTGGCGTAATCGAGGATCGCCCGGGCGCGATAGCCCCAGGAGGTCGAGGTGACGAAGCCGTCGGTATCGCCACCGAAACCGTACTGGCCGTAGACCGAATCACGGCCGTAACGCAGCTTGCTCCGCGGCTCCAGACCACCGACATGGACCATCGCCGCTTCACCGACCAGGGTCAGCCGTTGGGCGCCCAGCACTTGATCGAAGAAGTGCGTCAGGGTGCTTTGCACCTGGGTCACTTCCTTGCGGCGGTAACCGGTATTGTCGGCGCCAGGCCGGGTCGCAACAGGCGATGCCGCGCCGCCGGCGATCGGGTTGAGCAACGCCAGGGTCAGGTCGTTGGTGTTGACCTGAACCGGAGCGTTAGGCCGGTAGCTGATTTCGCCGGTCCAGGCAGTGCCGGTGGGCAACGTGGTGGAAAAACTCGCACCGTACAGGCGAATGTCTTCCGGGTATTCGAGGTAGTACTGGCCGCGCCCGAGCATTACGCTTTGCGCCAGGCCCGAACCGCTGCCCGGGGCCAGACGGTTGGCAGTGCTGACCATACCCGGCAGGCTGGCCAATGTGGACAGCCCGGCGGTGGTGGTGCCGACGGTCGGTGTGCGACTGTGGTAGTTCATGAAGTAGAGGCCGTATTCGGTGTCGTCACCGAGCCAGCGCAAAGCCGCGCCCCACTGCCCCGAATCCCGTGCATCGCGGTCACCGCCACGGGGCACGATCACGCCCTCACGGGTGACCTGGATAGGTTGGCCAAAGGCTGCCGCCAGTGGTGCAAGCGGTGCAATCGCCGGGCTGCCGACGGTGTAGTTGTTGTTGCAACCGTCCGCCACCACGTCGTTACCGAAGAAGGTGCCGCAGTTGTCTACGACGGTCTGGTCCCACTCCAGTTGGTAGAAACCTTCCACCGTGAGTTGATCGGTCAAGCCCTGGGAAGCGAACAACATGTTGACCGGAATCAGGCCTTCCTTGATCTCAGCGCCGGGACGCCGGAACGCCGAAACGTCGACCGGGTTGATGCTGTTGATCGAGTTACCGATGAAGGTGCTTTCACCCCAGCTGACCACCTGTTTACCGGCACGCACGGTGCCCGGCAGATCGGCGATGGAATAGTTGTGATAAACGAAGGCATCGAGAAGCTCCGCCCCGGAAGACTTGGCGCCTTCCTTGCGACCGCTGTCGCTGATCTGCTTGAACTCGCGGTCTTCGTCTTTGAGCTCGAAGTCGTACCAGTACTTGCCACGGACGAACACGCCCGTGTCGCCGTACTTCAATTCGAGGTCGTGGATGCCCTTGAAGATCTTGGAGAAGGTTTCGCCTTTCTTGAAGTTCAGGCGTCCGTCATCACCGGTCGAAGACTGGCCTGTCCCGCCATTGACGGTACCCACCAGCGACTTGTCGGCATCGCGCATGCCCCAGCTCGCGCCGACGGACAACGAGGAATCGAACTGCCCCTCGATTTCGCCGATGTTGAATGAAACAGCCTGCGCCTGGGCACAGCAGCCCAAGGCCACCGCAGCGGCCAGCGCTTGCGGTTTGAAGATGGCGCGCATTGTTGTTTTTGTCATGCGTCTTCCCCGGTGAGTGACAGAAGACCCCACCCTACTGCCGCTCGCCGGGAGCGATAAGCGCACCAAGGAGGTATTCGCGATGTACCTCCAAAGGATGAAGGCCCGCATGGGGCGGGGTTTTGCGCGGGGTATGGATGGGCTGGATGGAGGGTTATCAGTGCAGTGCATGGGACATGGTTGAAGTTGGATGTGTAACAGCTGGCGCAGCTAGCGGCAGCTGTTACAAAAGGTCAGCCGAAGACTGTTGCCAAGACTGTAACAGTGCATGTCAGAAATCGCTATTTTTCCTTTGTGATCAATACCTTATTCTTGCCTGGCTTTCACGGAAAACGGCCCGAAAGCACAAAGAACGGGGATGATAGACCACCCCGTTGGCGACAGAATCCAGATGATTTGAAGCATATTTTTTCGACTCATCGCCCTGTGTTCACTGACGTTGATTTGTAGCTCCTGGATCCACGTCTTACTTTGGCCGCTGCGTTTGCAGCGGCCTTTTTTATGGGCGAAAGGTTTTCAGGCAGGGAGTAGTCGGGAGGAGATGACGGGGCTCAGGCAAGCCCCGCCAGATGTCGCGCAATCAGCGTCAGAGGGAATACTTCTGCAAGTTCTCCATCATTTCCTTCAGCGCCTCAATGTTGTCCTTCGGATGCGCCGCGCCTTCGAAATCGCAGATCTGCTGCCAATGCGCCGCCACATCCTCCGGCGAGAAACCGACCCGCGGATCGAACCCGGCGCCCAGGCTGCGCTCCCAGCGCACCTTGCCCATCCAGCCGCCACCGACCTCGAACAGCCCCGACGTTTCCTGGCATTGCTCGCTGCCCAGGTACACCACCAATGGGCTGACCAGTTCCGGTTTGAGTTGCTCGAATACTTGCGGCGGGATCAGGCCTTCGGTCATGCGGGTGCCACCCGTGGGGGCGATGGCATTGACCAGGATATTGTTCTTGCGGCCCTCGATAGCCAGTGTGCGGGTCAGGCCGTAGAGGCCGAGTTTGGCCATGCCATAGTTTGACTGCCCGAAGTTGCCATAGATGCCCGAGGTCGACGCGGTGAAGATCACGCGGCCATAGTTTTGCTCACGCATGTGTGGCCAGGCGGCGCGAGTGACCTTGTAGGCGCCTTCGACGTGAACGCGGTAAACCAGGTCCCAATCGCTGTCGTCCATTTTGTGAAAGGTCTTGTCGCGCAGGATGCCGGCGTTGTTCACCACGACATCGATACGACCGAACGTATCAAGGGCATGCTGGACGATTTTGTCTCCGTCGGTGACAGAGTCATGATTAGCCTCGGCGATGCCACCCGCTTCACGAATTTCCGCCACCACCCGATCGGCCGCCGATGCATTGGCGCCTTCACCCTGAGCCGAGCCGCCGAGATCATTGACCAGCACTCTGGCACCCTGTTTGGCGAACAGCAATGCATGCGCTCGCCCCAAGCCGCCGCCTGCACCGGTGACAATCACGACTTTATCTTCGAAGCGCACAGACTCATTCATGGGGAACTCCAGCAGGCCAGGGACTATTAGTTTGAGTGTCGGGCACGGGGCTGCCGGTCACAATGAACACGGGGGCGGCTGAATGGTGCGCGATAAGGCAGCGGGATAGTCAGGAACACGCCAACTTGAGCGGCGGTGAAATCAACTGATCGCGAAATTCCAGATAGTGCTTGAGCACCTGCGCCGGCGCTTCGATCTGTGGGTAATGGCCGATCTCGGACAGCAGGACAGTGTCCGGGGTGGGAATCAGTTGCCGATAGCGCGCCACCATGTGCGCACCGGAAACCGGATCGACCTCACCATCGATAACGCGCAGCGGCACCTCGCCGCGCTGCATGGCGCTGACCCAACGCTCACGCTGGACCCGCCGCTGCGGGATATAACCGATCAATTTATGCATGATCCGCTGCCCGTGATTGCTATCGACCAGGCTCCAGAAATCATCCAGCTCACTTTCGGTGGGCCGGGTCTGCGGACCGAAAATCTGCTTGAAACTCTTCACCAGAGCGTCACGGGTAAAAGCTAGCCCGATCATCCAGCCCAAGGGGCTTAGCAGGAGTTTTTGCATCAACACCGGGCGATGGGTTTCGGGAAACAACCCGCCATTGAGGAACACGCAACTGGCGATATGAGCGCGTGCTTCGTAGTGCCGGGCCAAGAGCTCCTGGGCCACGCTGTCGCCATAATCGTGTGCCAACACGTGAACGGGTTGCTCGACGTTCAAGTGCGCCAATAACGCTTGTTGCAGATCGGCCTGCTCCAGCAGGCTGTAGTTGTGGTTCACCGGTTTGGCCGAATCGCCGAAGCCAAGCATGTCGCAGGCAATCACCCGATAGCGCTGCGCCAGCGGCTGCCACAGGTAATGCCAGTCCCAACTGGCGGTCGGGAAGCCATGGATCAACAACAGCGGCTCGCCCTGCCCCGCCGCCCAATAGCGGATGGTCTGACCGCGGAAGACGAACGTCTGGCCGCGCTTACGCCAGACACACAGAGGAATTTCGGCGAGTGCCATTTAGAGTTTATAACCCGGGTCTTGTTTATCGAGTTTGCGCAGCAGCGCCGGCCAGGCCAGCGCGCCACCCATCCCTTGAGCACTTTTGGTGACGCCGGCGATCATCGCCTTGGCGCCCGCCAGAATCTGCGGTTCGATGGCGATCAGCTCTGCGCCACCGTTCTGCGCCAGCACCTGAATCTCGCAGGCGCGCTGAAAGGTAAACATCATCAGGAACGTGTCGGCGATGGTGCCGCCACAGGTCAGCAGACCGTGGTTGTGCAGCATCAGAAAGTTGTTTTCACCCAGGTCGGCTTGCAGCCGCGCCTTCTCTTCATGGTTCAGTGCCACGCCTTCGTAGGCGTGATAAGCCAGGCTGGACAGCACGAACAATGACTGCTGACTGATCGGCAAAATGCCCTGTTTCTGCGCCGATACCGCCACCCCCGCCGCCGTGTGGGTATGCAGCACACACACGACGTCATGCCGGACTTCATGCACCGCGCTGTGGATGGTGTAACCCGCCGGGTTGATCTCGTAGGGGCTGTCCATCAATTTGTTGCCGGCCTGATCGACCTTGACCAGGCTCGACGCGGTGATTTCATGGAACATCATCCCGAACGGGTTGATCAGGAAGTCTTCAGTGCCTGGCACCTTGGCTGAAATGTGCGTGAAGATCAGATCGTCCCAGCCGTGGAGGGCGACCAGACGATAACAGGCCGCCAGGTCGACGCGGGTCTGCCACTCGGCGGCACTGACTTTATCCTGGAGACTGTGTGGCGACTGGATGGGGGTTACGCTCACGGCAAGGATCTCTTTTTATTGTTCTGGGTTCTTAATGTTCACTGACGTTACAGCAGTCTAGTCAGCCCCCGGAGATCGGCTAGTTGCATTGGCAGCCAGCTTGGTGGCCGAGCGAGTCAGTGCGTGGGGGAGCCTGGATCCATGTCAGAACACTGCCGCCAATAAAAGCCGGTCAGCCCCGCAGAGCGCTGACCAGGTCCGCCAGCCAAGGCTCGGCGTCGGTTTCCGGCGTTACCGTTTCACTGGCGTCCAGACGCAACATCGGCAGCACTTCATGCACGCCCAGTTCGCCGAACAATTCACGCATTTGCTCACCGCCACCGCAGAACGTATCGCCGTAACTCGAGTCGCCCAACCCGATAACGGCACCCGGCAAGCCACGCCAGGCGGCGGGCAATTGATCGCGGATCATCGAATACAATGGTTGCAGGTTGTCCGGCAACTCACCCATGCCGGTGGTCGAAGTCACCGCCAGAAAGGCTTCCGGGCCAAAGGCCTGAACATCGGCAAGTGTCGCGCGCGGGTTGTGCCAGGTTTCGAAACCGGCGGCGTTCAATAGACTTGCGGCGTGGCGGGCGACTTCTTCAGCCGTGCCGTACACCGAGCCGGAAAGGATGGCGACTTTCATCAATCTGATCCTGAAGCTGAGTAAAAGGCCAAGATATTAACAGCACAGCCCTCATTGATCTTTTAGAATGCAGCGTACCCATCAATACGCAAAGGACTCTGCGATGATCAATGCCTCACTGCTGCAAATGGTGATCGACGCGTCCAACGACGGCATCGTGATTGCCGAAAAGGAAGGCGAACAAGACAACATCCTGATTTACGTAAACCCGGCGTTCGAACGCCTGACGGGCTATACCAGCGAAGAAATCCTCTACCAGGATTGCCGTTTTCTGCAGGCAGGAGACCGGGATCAGCCCGCCCTCGCATTGATTCGCCAGGCGTTGGGCAATGGCGGTTCCTGCCGGGAAATTCTCAGGAATTACCGCAAGGACGGCACCCCGTTCTGGAACGAACTGTCGCTTTCCACGGTAAAAAACCCGCACGACGGACAAACCTATTTTGTCGGTGTGCAGAAAGACGTCACGGTTCAGGTCAGGGCACAGCAGCGAGTTGCACAGCTGGAAGCGCAATTGGCCGAGGTACAGGCAGAACTTGCTGATCTCAAGTCGACGAACGGATCAAACCAATCTGCGAATTAGTGGTCATTTACTACAATCACCGATGACTTTGTAATTATTTCTTTCGAGCAAATCATGCAGCGCGACGCACTCCTGACCCAGGATGAGCTGGACTTTATCCAGACCATGCAACACAACCCGCAACTCAATGTGCGGGATGCGACGTCGAGTTTGCTGGTCAATGGCGGCTCGCAGATCCGTGATTTGCTCACACGCCTGGCCGCACATGAGCAAGTCACCATCCAGGCCACTTTTGAAAATCAGCAAATGACCTTCCCGCTGCACCTGGTGGAAGATGAGTTTCACGCAATGCATCTACGCCTAGGTGTCCCCAGCATTTATGAAGACGGGCCAATGATTCGGCCATGGCGCCTGGCGCTCGAAGAGCCAGTGGCGCTGGAAAATGCCAAGGGGCAACCCGGCACGATGTGGGTGCACGAAATATCGTTCAAAGGGGTTTTGCTGGAAGTTCGCAACAAGACCAAAGCGCCAAAGCACTTCGCGCTGTGGTTCAGCCCGTCAGGCTATGAGCGGATTGCGTTGCGCGGCACCCTGGAGCGTGAGACCGAGCAAGGTTTCTACGCCTACGAGCTGAGCCAGAGTGACAAGGACGAAACCGAGCGTCTGCGTCAGTACATCCTTCAGCAACATCGCCTGACCCATCCTGCTTTGCATATTTGAATCTCAGGTATCCAGGTTTCCCGCCAGGAACTGTTTCAGACGCTGGCGCATCACCCCTCCCTCGTTTCCAAGGCAACCCACCGACGACCCGGCCAGACTTTCTTGCGCCAGGTCGGACGCATCCCCGGCCAGAAACAGCTGACAATCCAGGCCCATGGCCAGACGGTTCAAACGTCGAGGCAGTTCGGCAGCCGGCGCGTGATTGGAAATCAGCACCAGCGCCCTTGGCTTGATCTTCTCACAAACCAAGATCAACTCATCAAAGGGCTGCCCGATCGCCAACAACTGAATAGCCGAATCGATGCTGCTCAGATAGAGCGCCGTGACCAATACTTCGAGCTCACGACATTGGTCGGCCAAGGCGCAGACAATCACTCGTCGCGGCTGCATGACACGCACCAGCAGCAGGCGTTGCAATACTCGAGACCGCAGAAAGCCATCCAGAAAAAGCCACTCGCTGGTCTGACCGAACGCATCATGGCGTTGTAGCAATAGCTTCCAGATCGGAATCAGGATGTCCTGGAACACAACTGTCAGCGGATAACTGGAAAAAATCTGACCATAGACGTGTTCCAGCTGAACTTCGTCAAAAACACTCACTGCCGCCTTGACCTGCTGCTGCCATTGGCTGTAGTCGGCTTGAACGAGCTCGTCGGGAATGATCCGCTCCAGCACCGGGAGCGGTTCGGTCTTGGCCAGTATCTTGCCAACCTTGCTTACCGCGACACCGCGCTCGATCCAGCCGAGGATGCTGCGGACACGCTCGATATCGGTCATCGAATACAAGCGGTGCCCGCTTTCGGTGCGGGTGGGCTGTATCAGCCCGTAGCGTCGCTCCCAGGCTCGGAGCGTGACCGGGTTGACCCCTGTCATCCGCGCGACCTCACGAATCGGGAACAGCTCCTCTCGAATCAGGGAGGTAATGGGGGGCAAGCCAGGCGCAATGTCGGTCAGCACAGGGATTTTGGATCCATATTAATATTTTGATACATTTTTACTCTCATACCCCAGTGATATTCAACACGTCGTTGAACTAATTGGAACGAAAGTTCCAGACACAATCAGGAATAATCCTTGCTTGTCCCAAGACGCAGCCCACTACCCCGGCGCTGTGCCTGGCGAAACTCCTATCCGGAGCGACGCGTTTGCCTTACGGAGATACACAATGTCTACTTCACCCGTCACGTTGATGGTTGCGCGTCGTGTCGCCGATGGGCGTTATCAGGACCTGATGGCCTGGTTGCGCGAAGGCGAGCAACTGGCCACCGACTTCCCCGGCTATCTCGGTTCTGGCGTGCTCGCTCCGCCGCCCGAGGATGACGAGTTCCAGATTATTTTCCGCTTCGCCGACGAGCAGACCCTGCATGCCTGGGAGCATTCCGCGTCGCGTACAGCTTGGCTGGGACGTGGCAGCGATCTGTTTGCCCATCCTTCGGAGCATCGGGTCAGTGGCATCGATGGCTGGTTCGGTGCGGTAGGGCAACGCCCGCCACGCTGGAAGCAGGCCGTGGCGATCTGGCTGGCGTTCTTTCCGGTGTCCCTGCTGTTCAACTTTGTGCTGGGACCGTTATTGGCTGAAACGGGATTGCTGGCCCGGGTGTTCGTCAGCACCCTGTGCCTGACACCACTGATGGTATATTTCTTCATTCCATTGTCGACCCATCTGTTGGCCGGCTGGCTGAACACCGCACCGCAACAACCGTTGCCCGCAACGCCTACTACCCAAAATCAGTAACTCTTGCAGGAGCGTAGGTGCACGACTCCCGTCGCTGGTATAGTTTTGCTCTAACCGCGACGCGAGCCGTTCATGACCTCTTCCGCAGCCCCCATCCTCATCACCGGTGCCGGCCAGCGTGTCGGCCTGCACTGTGCGCAGCGTTTGCTCGAAGACGGCCATCCGGTCATTTTCAGCTACCGCAGCGAACGCCCCGGCGTAAAGACCCTGCGCGATCTGGGAGCAACAGCGGTGTTCGCGGACTTTTCCAGCGAGGCCGGGATTCTCGCGTTCATCGGTGAATTGAAGAACCACACCGACAGCCTGCGGGCGATAGTCCACAACGCCTCCGAATGGCTGGCCGAAACCCCGGGCGCCGAAGCCAATGCCTTCACCCGCATGTTCAGCGTGCACATGCTGGCGCCCTACCTGATCAACCTGCACTGTGCCGATTTACTCAGACGCTCAAGCCCCGCCGACATCGTGCACATCAGCGATGACGTGACTCGCAAGGGCAGCAGCAAGCACATCGRCTACTGCGCCAGCAAAGCCGGGCTCGACAGCCTGACCCTGTCCTTTGCCGCCAAGTACGCGCCAGACATCAAGGTCAACGGTATCGCGCCAGCCCTGCTACTGTTCAATCCCGACGACGACGCGGCGTACCGCGCCAGGGTCCTGGCCAAATCTGCACTGGGCATCGAGCCCGGCAGCGAAGTGATCTACCAGAGCCTGCGCTATTTGCTCGACAACCCTTATGTCACCGGCACGACCCTGACCGTCAATGGCGGACGGCACGTCAAATAAGCCGCCCCCGCGAGGATGTCCCCATGACGTTATCCCTGCCCCACAGCGCCCTGTCCCAGAGCTATCGCGAGATCCTTATCGGCCTGGGTGAAAACCCCGACCGCGAAGGGCTGCAAGACACCCCGTTGCGCGCCGCCAAGGCCATGCAATACCTGTGTCACGGTTACGAACAGAGCGTCGAAGAGATCGTCAACGGCGCACTGTTCGCCTCCGACAACGATGAAATGATCATTGTCGACAACATCGAGTTGTACTCGCTGTGTGAACATCACATGTTGCCCTTCATCGGCAAGGCGCATGTGGCTTATATTCCAACGGGCAAGGTGCTGGGCCTGTCGAAGATTGCACGGCTTGTGGATATGTTCGCCCGCCGCCTGCAAATCCAGGAGAACCTCACCCGGCAAATCGCCGAGGCCGTGCAGCAAGTGACCGATGCCGCCGGTGTCGCGGTGGTCATCGAAGCCCAGCACATGTGCATGATGATGCGCGGCGTCGAGAAACAGAATTCGACCATGAACACCTCGGTGATGCTCGGTGCCTTCCGCGAGTCGAGCAACACCCGCCAGGAGTTCCTGCAATTGATTGGACGGAGCAAGTAGCAATGCCACAACTTCAACCAGGAATGGCACGCATCCGGGTCAAGGACCTGTGTTTGCGAACTTTCATCGGGATCAACGAGGACGAAATCCTCAACAAGCAGGATGTGCTGATCAACCTGACCATCCTGTATGCCGCCCAGGACGCCGTGCGTGACAACGACATCGATCACGCGCTGAACTACCGCACCATCACCAAGGCGATCATTGCCCACGTGGAAGGCAATCGCTTTGCCCTGCTCGAGCGCCTGACCCAGGAGCTGCTGGACCTGATCATGACCAACGAGTCGGTGCTGTATGCCGAAGTCGAAGTCGACAAGCCCCACGCCCTGCGCTTCGCCGAGTCGGTGTCGATTACCCTGGCTGCCAGCCGCTGACCGCGTCTGGCGTATCGCTCGCCAGGCTTTTATCATCCGCGCCACGATTTGATTGCACAGAGCCCATCATGAACGATCAACAACGCCTGGAACTTGAAGCCGCCGCCTTTCGCCGGCTGGTTGCCCACCTGGACAGCCGCAAGGACGTGCAGAACATCGACCTGATGAACCTCTCGGGTTTCTGCCGCAACTGCCTGTCCAAGTGGTACAAGGCCGCCGCTGACGAACGCCAGATCGACGTCAGCCTCGATGAAGCCCGCGAAGTGGTTTACGGCATGCCGTACGCCGAGTGGAAAGCCCAATACCAGAAAGAAGCCAGCGCCGACCAACAAGCGGCGTTCGCCAAAGGAAAACCCAATGAGTGATTTGAACACCCTGCGCGCCAGCCTCAAGAGTGGCGAGCACGTTTTCGCCGACACCCTGGCGTTCATTGCCGCCGGTTATGACTACCAGCCCCAGGCTTTCAACAACGGTGGCGTGGAAAACGCAGCCGGGCAGAACGAAGGCTCGTGCAAGACCCTGGGCCTGGCGCTGCTGGAAGGTCTGAGCGATGAAGAAGCGCTGTTGGCGTTTGGCGAGCATTATCGTTCGGTGGTAGCCACGCCCGAAGGCAGCGACCACGGCAATATCCGGGCGTTGATTGCCCATGGCTTGGCGGGTGTGAAGTTCGCTCAGCAGCCACTGACTCGTCGCTAAACCTGTGGCGAGGGAGCTTGCTCCCTCGCCTCAGATTATGCGTCGCCATCGATCGGTATCAGGGCACATCCCGACTTTTAAGATTGACCCGGCAACTTTATTTCGTTTGCCGGACACCTCTGCTCGCGGCTTAGATAAAAAGAAGCATCCCTTCTTCAGAGTCAGCCATCCATGCGCAGCGAAACCATCAGTCAGTCGATTTCCATTGTTCACCCCATCAGTCTCAGCCACGGCAAAAATGCCGAAGTCTGGGACACCGATGGCAAGCGCTACATCGACTTTGTCGGGGGAATCGGCGTACTGAACCTCGGCCATTGCCATCCACGCATCGTCGAGGCCATTCGTGAACAAGCCACCCGCCTGACCCACTACGCGTTCAACGCGGCTCCCCATGTGCCTTACATCGAACTCATGGATCGCCTGGCCGCGTTTATTCCAGTGGATTACCCGGTCAGCGGCATGCTCACCAATAGCGGCGCGGAAGCGGCGGAAAACGCCCTGAAGATCGTCCGTGGCGCCACCGGCCGCACCGCGATCATTGCCTTTGACGGCGCCTTCCACGGCCGCACGCTGGCCACTCTCAACCTCAACGGCAAGGTCGCGCCTTACAAGCAGAAAGTCGGCGTGCTGCCGGGGCCGGTGTACCACCTGCCCTTCCCCAGCAAAGACAATGACGTGACCTGCGCCGAGGCCCTGAAGGCGATGGATCGGCTGTTCAGCGTCGAGATCGACGTGAATGACGTGGCCTGTTTTATCGTCGAACCGGTACAGGGCGAAGGCGGGTTTCTGGCGATGGATGTGGAATTCGCCCAGGCGCTGCGGCGTTTCTGTGATGACAAAGGCATTTTGCTGATTGCCGATGAAATCCAGTCCGGCTTCGGCCGCACCGGCCAGCGGTTTGCGTTTTCGCGACTGGGCATTGAGCCGGACCTGATCCTGCTGGGTAAAAGCATTGCCGGTGGCGTGCCGCTGGGTGCGGTTGTCGGGCGCAAGTCGCTAGTCGACAACTTGCCCAAGGGCGGATTGGGCGGCACCTACTCAGGCAATCCCATCGCCTGCGCCGCCGCGCTGGCGACCCTGGACGAAATGAGTGATGCACATCTGCATGCCTGGGGCACGCAGCAGGAAGAAGCGATTGTCAGCCGCTACGAAGCCTGGCGGGCACGCGGACTGTCACCGTATCTGGGCCGTTTGACCGGCGTGGGTGCGATGCGCGGCATCGAACTGATCAATGCCGACGGCACACCGGCTTCGGCGCAATTGACACAACTGCTGGCGCTGGCCCGAGACTCGGGCTTGCTGCTGATGCCCAGCGGCAAGTCGCGCCACATCATTCGGCTGCTCGCGCCATTGACCACTGAGGCCGCCGTGCTGGAAGAAGGGCTGGATATTCTTGAGGCGTGCCTGGCGAAATTGTCCTGAGGCAGAATCGTCTGCCCACAAAAAAACCGGCCAAGGCCGGTTTTTTTGTTTTCTAAGGAATCAGAACGAAACGTTCTGCAGGCCGTCGAGGTAACGCTCGGTGTCCAGTGCCGCCATGCAGCCGGCGCCGGCCGAGGTGATGGCTTGACGATAAACGTGGTCGGCCACGTCACCGGCAGCAAAGATACCTTCGACGCTGGTGGCAGTGGCGTTGCCGTCACGGCCGCCCTGTACAACCAGGTAGCCATCTTTCAACGTCAGCTGACCTTCGAACAACGACGTGTTCGGGGTGTGGCCGATGGCGATGAACACACCGTCGACTTTGATTTCGTCGAAGCTGCCATCGTTGTTCTTCAGGCGAGCACCGGTCACGCCCATGTTGTCGCCCAACACTTCGTCCAGGGTCGCGTTCAGCTTCAGGATGATCTTGCCTTCGGCAACCCGGGCATTGAGCTTGTCGATCAGGATCTTCTCGGCGCGGAACGTTTCGCGACGGTGAATCAGGGTCACGGTGCTGGCGATGTTGGCCAGGTACAGCGCTTCTTCAACTGCGGTATTACCACCACCGACCACAGCCACTGGCTTGTTGCGATAGAAGAAACCGTCACAGGTCGCGCAGGCCGAAACGCCTTTGCCCATGAACGTTTCTTCCGACGGCAGGCCCAGGTAACGAGCGCTGGCACCGGTAGCGATGATCAGGGCGTCGCAGGTGTAAGTCGCGCTGTCGCCAATCAGGGTGTACGGCTTGGCAGCGAAGTCCACGGCATTGATGTGATCAAACACGATCTCGGTTTCAAAGCGCTCGGCGTGCTCTTTCATCCGTTCCATCAGCGCCGGGCCGGTCAGGCCGTGGACGTCGCCCGGCCAGTTGTCGACTTCGGTGGTGGTGGTCAGTTGACCGCCGGCTTGCATGCCGGTGATCAGCAGTGGCTTGAGGTTGGCACGGGCCGCATAGACAGCGGCGCTGTAACCGGCAGGGCCGGAACCGAGAATAATCACTCGCGAATGACGGACTTCAGACATGACCTGCTCCTGTTGACCGGCCCGAAACACTGGGCGCGGAACGCCGGATTGCCGGCGGGAATAAAAAAGGACCGTTGAAAGCACTTGGGGAAGGCTTGGGCTCGACAGTCCTGTAAAAGAATGGGTGCAGCGTATCGAGGGGGCGAAGATTAAGGAAATACGGTTTAACAATCCAGCTCATAGGCGGTCTCTATTCCGTTGCAGTGAATGTATAGACGCCTTTGTTACAGTTAATGTCGATGCCGCTACCGCGCTTTCGCACCTCAGGCAAAGCCGGTAAGGTCGGCGCGTTTCCCTCTTGTTCGGAGCACGTTATGCCCGCCCCCGTTCTGTCCGGCCCGCAATACCTGCGCGAAGGCCTCAATCTGGTCCTGAGCCCAAGTCTGCGTCTGTTCGTGTTGCTGCCGCTGGCGATCAACCTGGTGCTGTTCGTCGGATTGATCTATCTGGCCGGTCATCAGTTCAGCCTATGGGTCGATACGCTGATGCCGTCCCTGCCCGATTGGCTGAGCTTCCTCAGCTATATCCTCTGGCCGCTATTCGTGGTGTTGGTGGTGTTGATGGTGTTCTTCACCTTCACAATGCTCGCCAACGTTATTGCCGCACCGTTCAACGGCTTCCTCGCGGAGAAAGTCGAAGTGGTGGTGCGCGGCACCGACGATTTCCCGACCTTCAGCTGGGGCGAACTGATCGCCATGATCCCCCGTACCCTGACCCGGGAAATGCGCAAGCTCGGCTACTTCCTGCCAAGGGCCATCGGGCTGTTCATCCTCTCCTTCATCCCCGTGGTGAACATCATTGCCGCACCGCTGTGGCTGCTGTTCGGGGTGTGGATGATGGCGATCCAATACATCGACTACCCGGCGGACAACCACAAGCTGGGCTGGAACGAGATGCTCGCCTGGCTGCGCAAGAAGCGCTGGCAGAGCATGAGTTTTGGCGGGATCGTTTATCTGGCATTGCTGATTCCGGTGGTGAACATTTTGATGATGCCGGCGGCCGTGGCTGGCGCGACGCTGTTCTGGGTGCGTGAGCGTGGCGCGGAGAATCTGGTGGCGGAACGCAGTTAATCGCGTCATATATCCATCATCCCACCGTCACAATGACGACATGGCCTCAGCCGACACTGAGGTCATGACGACAGCTCTGCATATCACCCTGATCACCGAAACCTTCCCCCCGGAAATCAACGGCGTGGCCAATACTCTTGGCCGCTTGTTCGACGGTTTGCGCGCGCGCGGGCATCAGGTCGAGTTGGTGCGGCCACGTCAGGGCGGCGACCCGCTGATCGGCAGCAATGATGAGTTGCTGCTGTGTCGAGGCTGGCCGCTGCCGGGTTATCCCGGCCTGCAATGGGGCCAGTCGTCGATGCACAAGCTGCTGCGGCGCTGGAAGCGCCATCGCCCGGACGTGTTGTACATCGCCACCGAAGGACCGCTGGGGTTGTCGGCGTTACGCGCGGCACGACGTTTGGGGATTTCGGTGGTTAGCGGCTTTCATACCAATTTTCAGCAGTATTCCAGCCAGTATGGGCTCGGGTTGCTGACGCGCTTGCTGACCCACTACCTGCGCTGGTTTCACAATCGCTCGACCCTGACCCTGGTGCCCAGCGCCAGCCAGCGACTGGAGCTGGAGCGGCGCAGTTTCGAGCGTCTGGCGTTACTCTCTCGAGGCGTCGACAGCCAGTTGTTTCATCCGGTCAAACGACTGAAACCGCTGCGTGAGCAATGGGGACTGGCCGAGGATGACATCGCCTTCATCCACGTAGGACGCCTGGCCCAGGAGAAGAATCTTGGCCTGCTCAAGCGTAGTTTCGACGCGCTGAAAACCACTTATCCACAGCGCAACATGAAATTGATTGTGGTCGGTGACGGTCCGCAACGATCGGCGCTGGAAAAGGAATTGCCCGAGGCGATTTTTTGCGGCTCACAACGCGGCGAAGCGCTGGCCAGTCACTATGCCTCGGGGGATGTGTTTCTGTTTCCGAGCCTGACCGAAACCTTCGGCAATGTGGTGCTTGAGGCATTGGCCTCAGGGCTGGGGGTGGTGGCGTACGATCAGGCTGCGGCGGCTCAGCATATTCGCCATGGCTATAACGGCGTATTGGCCATGCCCGGGGATGAACAGGCGTTCTGCGATGCGGCACGTTGGCTGCTGGAGGAGCGCGAAACCTTGCGCTGCATGCGGCTCAATGCCCGCCAGCATGCAAGCCGTCAGGGCTGGGCGGCGATTATCGAGCAGTTCGAGGGGCAGTTGCGGGGGGCTTGTGCGCAGGAACAGGTTCTATCCGATGCGGCGTTGTTACCTTAAAAGCTTCGCGGGCAAGCCTCGCCCTTGTAGGAGCGAGGCTTGCCCGCGATATAGGCCTTTCCTGACGCCGCTTAAACCAGCGTCATTAACGCATCACGGCTGAACGGCAGGATGTCCTGCTCACGACCGTCACGCACTTTCTGCGCCCAGTCCGGGTCCACCAACAACGCACGCCCCACCGCCACCAGGTCGAACTCATCGTTATTCAACCGCTCCAGCAGTTTTTCCAGGCTGGCCGGCTGTGCGATCTTGTCGGTGTTGACCATGAATTGCAGGAACTCGCCATCCAGGCCGACGCTGCCAACGGTGATGGTCGGCTTGCCGGTGAGCTTGCGGGTCCAGCCGGCCAGGTTCAGTTCGGAACCGTCGAACTCCGGCTCCCAGAAACGGCGTGTCGAGCAGTGGAAAATATCCACGCCGGCGTCGGACAACGGCTTGAGAAATTCGCCCAACGCCTCTGACGTCTGCACCAGTCGCGCGGCGTAGTCCTGCTGCTTCCACTGGGAGAAACGGAAGATGATCGGGAATCCCTCGCCGACTGCTGCGCGCACCGCCTGAATCAATTCGATGGCGAAGCGCGAACGGCTGGCCAGGCTGCCACCGTATTCGTCGGTGCGCTGGTTGCTGCCTTCCCAGAAGAACTGGTCCACCAGATAACCATGGGCACCGTGGATTTCCACGCCGTCCATGCCGATGCTCTGGGCGTCTTTGGCGGCTTGGGCGAACGCAGCGATCACCTCCTGGATATCCTGCTGGGTCATGCCGTGAACCACGACCTGTCCGTCTTTCAGTTTTTCCGACGGACCATAACCTGGCACGCTGGCATCCGGCTCGGTGCCGATACGGCGCACGCTGCCCACATGCCACAGCTGCGGAACGATCTTGCCGCCTTCGGCATGCACTGCATCGACGACTTTTTTCCAGCCGGCCAGTGCGGCTTCACCGTAGAAGTGCGGCACGTTCGGGTAACCGTTGGAGGCCTTGTGACCGACCGTGGTGCCTTCGGTGATGATCAGGCCAACTCCGGCGGCAGCGCGGCGACGGTAGTATTCAATCACTTTGGAGTTGGGCACGCCGCCCGGCGAAAACGAGCGGGTCATCGGTGCCATGACGACGCGGGTCGGCAGTTCGAGAGCGCCGAGGTGAAAAGGCTTGAACAGGGCTTTGACAGGCATTGGACGCTCCACGGGACATAGGCTTTATGACGGCGATAATATGGAGAGCGCCCTGCCTTGAACAGCACTATTGATTTGAGTGATTAAGGATTAGAAACGAAAAGATCGCAGCCTTCGGCAGCTTCTACAGAGGAATGTGAATACCTGTAGCTGCCGAAGGCTGCGATCTTTTGATCTTGATCTGCGCTTTTAACTCAGAGCTTTTTCAATCGCCTGGATAACAGAAGGATCATCCGGCGCCGTACGCGGCGAGAACCGCGCCAATACGCGACCGTCCTTGCCCAACAGGAATTTTTCGAAGTTCCAGGTGATGTCGCCCGGAAACTCCGCACCCTCGCCCGCCAGCAGGYGGTACAGCTGATGACGTTCGTGACCGTTGACTTCCAGCTTGCTGGACAACGGAAAGGTCACGCCATAGTTGAGGCTGCAGAACGCCTGGATCTCCTGCTCTGTGCCCGGTTCCTGCCCGGCAAACTGGTTGCACGGCAAGCCCAGCACGCTGAAACCCATGCCCTTGTATTGCTGGTAGAGGTTTTCCAGAGCAGCGTACTGTGGGGTCAAGCCACATTTGGAGGCGACGTTGACCACCAGCACGACGTGCCCTTTGAAGGGCGCCAGAGGTAACTCCTGGCCATCCAAAGCTTTCAATGTAAGGTCGTGAAAAGCACTCATGACGGACTCCAAATTTCCCGTGTTCTTCTCGAAACAGCCACTTGGTCATGTCGCCAAGGACAGCCGCGGACTAAAAAGGCGCCCTCGGGCGCCTCTCCAGTTCTCGAAAGCTTAGCGCAGAAAATCAGTGGTGATGGCCACCTTCGCCATGGACGTGACCATGAGCGATTTCTTCCTGGCTGGCATCACGGATGGCAACGATCTTGACCTGGAAATTCAGGCGCTGACCGGCCAGCGGGTGGTTGCCGTCGACGGTGACATCGTCGCCGTCCAGATCGCGAATGGTGACGATCTGCATCTGGCCGTCCGGAGCGGAAGCGTGGAACTGCATGCCCACTTCCAGTTCATCGACGCCTTCGAACATGCTGCGGCTCAGGGTGCTGACCAGTTCAGCAGCGTATTCGCCGTAGGCATCTTCAGGTTCTACGGAGACTTTCAGTTCATCACCGACTGCTTTGCCTTCCAGCGCCTTTTCCAGGCCCGGAATGATGTTACCTGCGCCTTGCAGGTAGACCAGCGGCGCGCCGCCGGCGGAGCTGTCGATGACCTCACCAGCGTCGTTGGTCAGGGTATAGTCGATGGAGACAGCCTTATTGGCGGCGATCAGCATGGGGCGAGACCTTTTGCATAAGAAAGATGAATGTCCAAGTTTAGCGAAGCAATCGCCCGAAAGCGAACACAACCCAGACAAACGGGGTGCAATGAAAGCCTCGACCATTACAGGTTTTCATCAGGACGAGGACGGGCACTGGGTGGCCGAGCTGTCCTGCGGCCATACCCAACACCTGCGGCACCAGCCGCCGTGGCAATCCCGGGCCTGGGTGCTGGACCCTGCGCTGCGCAATGAAAAAATAGGCCAGCCCTTTGATTGCGGTTGGTGCGCACAAGGCTCGGTTAGCGATAACCTTGACCACTGAATATCGGTAGAACGCCAGCCATAGGCGTTCACCATTGCCATGCACCCTTAGAGAATCCGCATGCAAACTTTTTTTATCGCGCCCACCGATTTTGGTGTGGGTCTGACCTCCATCAGCCTCGGGCTGGTGCGTACCCTTGAGCGGGCCGGCCTCAAAGTCGGCTTTTTCAAACCGATTGCCCAACCGCACCCGGGCGACACCGGCCCTGAACGCTCCACCGAACTGGTGGCCCGCACCCACGGTTTGAAACCGCCTCAGCCGCTGGGCCTGGCCCATGTCGAGCGGATGCTCGGCGACGGTCAGCTGGACGAATTGCTCGAAGAAATCATCACCCTTTACCAGCAAGCCGCTATCGGCAAGGACGTGCTGATTGTCGAAGGCATGGTCCCGACCCGCAGCGCCAGCTACGCCGCGCGGGTCAACCTGCACTTGGCCAAGAGCCTCGACGCCGACGTGATTCTGGTTTCGGCGCCGGAAAACGAAGTGCTGACCGAATTGTCCGGCCGGGTGGAATTGCAGGCGCAATTGTTCGGCGGGCCGAAGGACCCGAAAGTGCTGGGCGTGATCCTCAACAAGGTCAAGACCGACGAAAGCATGGACGTCTTCGCCTCGCGCCTGAGAGAGCACTCGCCGTTGCTGCGCAGTGGCGACTTCCGTCTGCTCGGCTGCATCCCGTTTCAACCGGAGCTGAACGCGCCGCGCACCCGTGACGTGGCTGAGTTGATGGGCGCTCAGGTGCTCAATGCCGGTGACTACGAAACCCGGCGCATGACCAAAATCATCATTTGCGCCCGCACCGTGCGCAACACCGTGGAGCTGCTCAAGCCCGGCGTGCTGGTGGTGACCCCCGGCGATCGCGACGACATCATCCTCGCGGTCAGCCTCGCGGCGATGAACGGTGTGCCCCTGGCCGGCCTGCTGCTGACCAGCGACACCCTGCCCGACCCGCGCATCATGGAGCTGTGCCGTGGCGCCTTGCAGGCCGGCCTGCCGGTGTTGTCGGTGAGTACCGGTTCCTACGACACCGCCAACCAGTTGAACGGTTTGAACAAGGAAATCCCGATCGACGACCGCGAGCGCGCGGAGATCATCACCGATTTCGTCGCCAGCCACCTCGACGCCAACTGGCTGCACCAACGCTGCGGCACGCCACGGGAAATGCGCCTGTCGCCCGCGGTGTTCCGCTATCAACTGATCCAGCGCGCCCAGGCCGCCAACAAGCGCATCGTGTTGCCTGAAGGCAGCGAGCCGTTGACCGTGCAAGCCGCTGCGATCTGCCAGGCCCGGGGCATTGCCCGTTGTGTATTGCTGGCCAAACCGGCAGACGTCGAGGCGGTCGCCCGCGCCCAAGGCATCGAGTTGCCACCGGGGCTGGAAATCCTCGACCCGGACCTGATTCGCGAGCGTTATGTCGAGCCGATGGTTGCGCTGCGCAAGACCAAAAGCCTCAACGCGCCGATGGCCGAGCAGCAACTGGAAGACACCGTGGTGATCGGCACCATGATGCTGGCGCTGGATGAAGTCGACGGGCTGGTGTCCGGGGTCATTCACTCCACCGCCAACACCATCCGCCCGGCCCTGCAACTGATCAAGACCGCGCCGGGTTGCACCCTGGTGTCGTCGGTGTTCTTCATGCTGTTCCCCGAAGAAGTGCTGGTCTACGGCGACTGCGTGATGAACCCGCACCCGAGCGCCAGCGAACTGGCCGAGATCGCCTTGCAAAGCGCCGATTCGGCAGCGGCGTTCGGCATCACTCCGCGAGTGGCGATGATCAGCTACTCCAGCGGTGAATCGGCCAGCGGCGAAGAAGTCGAGAAGGTTCGCGAGGCCACCTTGCTCGCCCACGAACAGCAACACTCACTGCTGATCGACGGCCCGTTGCAATACGATGCCGCTGCCAACGAAACCGTGGCCCGGCAACTGGCGCCGAACAGTCAGGTGGCCGGTCGTGCCACGGTGTTCGTGTTCCCCGACCTGAACACCGGCAATACCACCCACAAAGCCGTGCAACGCAGCGCCGACTGCGTCAGCCTCGGGCCAATGCTGCAAGGCCTGCGCAAACCGGTGAACGACCTGCCGCGTGGCGCGCAAGTCGACGACATCGTGTACACCATCGCGCTGACCGCGATTCAAGCGGCCAACCGACCTATGGATATTTAAATGCTGGATTTTCTACCTGCACCCGTGCGCGGCGTGATCGCCTCGCTGCTGTTGGCGCTGAATACGATTCTGCTCTGCTCGTTTCTGTTCTGTGTGGCGCTGTTCAAAGTGTTGCCGTTCGCCCTCACCCAAYGTTTCGCGCGCTGGCTGATGAGTCATACCCACGAAGCGTGGATCAGTAACAACAAGGGCTGGATGAATCTGGTTTGCCGCACACGCTGGCACCTCAGCGGTTTGCAAGACCTGGACTATCGGCACTCCTATCTGATCACCAGCAACCACCAGAGCTGGGTCGACATCATGGTGTTGCAGTACGTGCTCAACCGTCGCATCCGCCCGCTGAAGTTCTTCCTCAAACAGGAACTGATCTGGGTACCGGTGATTGGCCTGGCGTGGTGGGCGTTGGGTTTTCCGTTCATGAAGCGTTACTCCAAGGCCTATCTGGAAAAGCATCCGCAGAAGAAAGGCAAAGACCTGGAAACCACCCGCAAGACCTGCGACAAGTTCCGCAATAACCCGGTGGGGATTTTCAACTTCGTCGAAGGCACACGCTTTACCGAGGGCAAACACGCCCAGCAGAGTTCACCGTTCCGCTACCTGCTGAAGCCGAAAGCGGGCGGCATTGCATTCGTGCTGGATGCCATGGGCGACCAGCTGGAAGCCATCGTCAACGTGACCATCCACTACCCGGCCGGGCGTCCAGGCTATTGGGATTTGCTCTGCGGCAATGTGAAAGACGTGGTGGTGCACTTTCAGGAGCTGAAGATTCCACCGCAGTTCGTTGGCAAGAACTACGACCAGGACGGGGTGTATCGCCTGGAGTTTCAGGGCTGGATCAATCAGTTGTGGAATGACAAGGATGCGCTGTTGGGACAAATGCACCGGGAGTATCCAGTGAATTCTTGAGGTGCCCGCGAAAGTGTCCTTCCGGACACAAAAAAGCCCGCAGATGATCACTCATCTGCGGGCTTTTTGTTTTCAGCTAATGCTTAGATCGCGCCACGCTTGCGCAGCAGATCCAGCACTTGCTTGACGCTTTCTTCCAGCGACAGCGACTGGGTGTCGATCACCAGATCGGCATCCAGCGGCACGTCGTACGGGAAGGATTCGCCCGGGATATTGTCGCCACCCGCCGCGTACAGACCTTGCGGATCACGCTCAGCGCAGACCGTCGGCGAGGCCTGGACGTAGACCGTCAGCAGACGCTCCTTGCCGATCAGGTCCTTGGCCTGCTCACGACCTTCGGCACTCGGGGCAACGAACGCCGCCAGTGTCAGCAGGCCGGCTTCGTTGAACTGACGCGCAACGTGCGCCGCACGACGCCAATTCTCGGTGCGCCCGGCGCGATCCTGTGGCAGACCTTTGTTCAGGTCATGACGCAGGTTCTGGCCATCGAGTACAAACACCGCGCGCCCCATGTCGAACAGCTTGCGTTCAACCGCATACGCCAAGGTGCTTTTGCCAGCGCCCGACAGGCCGCTGAACAACACGGTGGCCGGTTGCTGACCGAAGCGCTGAGCGCGCTCTTCGGTGGCTACATGAGCCAGTTTACCGTGGTGGGAGCTGCTGCCATGCGCCAGCGGCTGAGCGATGATCATGCCGGCCGCGACCGTGCCGTTGGTCAAACGGTCGATGACGATGAACGAACCCGTGGTGCGGTTGCTGTCGTAACCGTCCAGCGCAATGGCCGCGTCGAGGCTGATCTTGACCCGACCGATCTCGTTCAGCTGCAACGAGCTGGCAGGGCCTTCGGCCAAGGTGTTCACGTCCACGCGATTGACGATGCTGGTGATCGAGCCCGGCACGTAAGTCGTGGCGCGCTTGATGTCGTACTTCTTGCCCGGCAGCATCGGCTCTTCGGCCATCCACACCAGCATGGCGTCGAAGGCGTCGGTCACTTGCGGCTGGTTATCGGCGTGCACCAGCAAGTCGCCACGGGAAATGTCAATCTCGTCTTCCATGGTCAGCGTCACCGCTTGACCAGGACCGGCGTGCTCCAGCTCACCTTCGAAGGTGACAATGGATTTCACGCGGCTGCTCTTGCCCGACGGCAACACAACGACTTCGTCGCCCTTGTGCACGATGCCGCTGGCCAGGGTGCCGGCGAAACCACGGAAGTTCAGGTTCGGACGGTTGACGTACTGCACCGGGAAACGCAGGTCGGTGTAGTTGCGGTCGCTGGCGATTTCGACGGTTTCAAGGATTTCCATCAGCGACTGGCCGGTGTACCACGGCGAGCGCTCGGACTTGTTCACCACGTTGTCGCCCTTGAGCGCGGACATCGGCACGAACGCCATGGTGCTCGGCTTGAACGCGATGCCTTCGGCGAACTTCAGGTAATCGGCCTTGATCGACTCAAATACGCTTTCGTCGAAGCCGTTGAGGTCCATCTTGTTGATGGCGACCACGATGTGCTTGATGCCCAGCAACGAGGCGATAAAGCTGTGGCGACGGGTCTGGGTCTGCACGCCGTAACGGGCGTCGACCAGGATGATCGCCAGGTCACAGGTGGATGCACCGGTGGCCATGTTGCGGGTGTACTGCTCATGGCCGGGGGTATCGGCGATGATGAATTTGCGCTTGGCGGTAGAGAAATAGCGGTAGGCGACATCGATGGTGATGCCCTGCTCACGCTCGGCCTGCAAGCCGTCGACCAGCAACGCCAGGTCGATGTCTTCGCCGGTAGTGCCGACTTTTTTCGAGTCGCGGGTAATGGCTTCCAGATGATCTTCGTAGATCATTTTGGAGTCGTGCAGCAGGCGCCCGATCAGGGTGCTCTTGCCGTCGTCGACGTTGCCACAAGTCAGAAAGCGCAGCATTTCCTTGCGTTCATGCTGGCCCAGGTAGGCGAGGATGTCCTCGCTGATCAAATCAGATGCGTGCGACATGACAACCCCTTAGAAATAACCCTGACGTTTCTTTTCTTCCATGGAACCGGCGCCATCGTGATCGATGACTCGGCCCTGGCGTTCGGAAGTTCGCGTCAGGAGCATTTCCTGAATGATGTCGGTCAGGCTGGTGGCCTCGGACTCGACAGCACCGGTCAACGGGTAGTCGCCCAGTGTACGGAAACGGACCTTCTTCTTGACGATGCGCGCCTTGTCTTCGTCGCTCAGGTGATTGAGCAGGCGTTCGTCGTCGATCATGATCCAGGTGCCGTTCATCTCGATGACATCACGTTCGGCTGCGAAATACAGCGGCACGATCGGGATGCCTTCCAGGTAGATGTACTGCCAGATGTCCAGTTCGGTCCAGTTCGACAACGGGAATACGCGGATCGATTCACCCTTGTTGACCTTGCCGTTGTAGACGTTCCACAGCTCCGGGCGCTGGTTTTTCGGGTCCCAGCGGTGCTTGCTGTCACGGAACGAATACACGCGCTCTTTGGCACGGGACTTCTCTTCGTCGCGACGGGCGCCACCGAATGCGGCGTCGAAGCCGTACTTGTCGAGGGCCTGCTTGAGGCCTTCGGTCTTCATGATGTCGGTGTGCTTGGCACTGCCGTGGGTCAGCGGGTTGATACCCTGCGCAACGCCCTCGGGGTTGACGTGTACCAGCAGGTCCAGGCCGAGCTCTTCGACCATGCGGTCGCGGAACGCGTACATTTCCTTGAACTTCCACTGGGTGTCGACGTGCATCACCGGAAACGGAAGTTTGCCCGGGAAGAATGCCTTGCGCGCAAGGTGCAGCATCACGGCGGAGTCTTTACCGACGGAGTACAGCATCACCGGGTTATCGAACTCGGCGGCGACCTCGCGGATGATGTGGATGCTTTCGGCCTCCAGCTGTTTCAGATGCGTCAGTTTGTCGACCATGGCTACTCACGAAAACGATCTTATGGACGGCCTGCGGGCCGTGTTCGAGCGGGGAATCCTAGCACAGCGCCCTCTTCTAATCAGGACGGCGGCTAGATCGAAAGGGTATATGAATATACCCCCTCGTTTGGGCTCCAGCCCTGTAGTCAAATCGGGTTCGGGCAATCGATGAAGATGTGCTCGAGGGCGAAACGTCGCGCCAGGTAATCACCCAAAGCCTGCACACCGTAACGCTCGGTGGCATGGTGGCCGGCGGCGATGAAACTGATGTCGTTTTCCCGGGCGCTGTGGAACGTCTGCTCGGAGGCCTCGCCGCTGAGGTACAGATCGACACCGGCTAACACCGCCTGGTCAATGTAACCCTGGCCACCACCGGTGCACCAGCCGACCCGACGAATCATCTCGCTGCCTTCGATCAGTAACGGCTCGCGCCCCATGACTTCCTGTACCCGACGGGCGAAATCGCGGGGGGTCATCGGTTCGCTCAACGAGCCGACCAGGCCGACGATTTTCAGGTTGTCCGGATCCAACGGGCCTTCGACGGTAATATCCAATTGCCGGGCAAGCTGTACGTTGTTGCCGACTTCAGGGTGCAGGTCCAGCGGCAAGTGATAGGACAGCAGGCTGATGTCGTGCTTGAGCAGGGTTTTCAACCGGCGCTGCTTCATGCCGGTGATGCACGGGTTCTCGCCTTTCCAGAAATAGCCGTGATGCACCAGCACCAGATCGGCCTGGGCCTCCACCGCGGCGTCCAGCAACGCCTGGCTGGCGGTGACACCGCTGACGATGCGCATTACTTGCGGCCGGCCTTCGACCTGCAAGCCGTTGGGGCAGTAATCGGCAATCTTCGCACTTGCCAGGTAACGGTCGGCTTCTTCGACCAGGGTGCTCAGGGCGACGGCCATAAAAGACTCCTAAATATCCCGTTCAGAGGCGCGCGCGGCCTCGTATAATGCGCGACATTATGGGCGGTCTCATACCGCCTGCAACCTCTCAGGACGTGCTTAATGCTCAAGGCGCTGCGTTTTTCCGGCTGGCCGCTATTGGCCGGCGTGCTTGTCGCTCTACTGATTATTCAGCGTTACCCGCAGTGGGTCGGGCTGCCAAGCCTCGACGTCAATCTGCAACAAGCCCCGCAAACCCTTGGTGTGCAGCAGGGCCCGGTGTCCTATGCCGATGCGGTGACCACGGCTGCGCCGTCGGTGGTCAACCTTTACACCACCAAAGTGGTCAACAAACCCAGCCATCCGCTGTTTGAAGACCCGCAGTTCCGCCGCTTCTTCGGCGACAACTCGCCCAAGCAGAAGCGCATGGAGTCGAGCCTCGGTTCGGGCGTGATCATGAGCCCGGAAGGTTACCTGCTGACCAACAACCACGTGACCAGCGGTGCCGACCAGATTGTGGTGGCGCTCAAGGATGGTCGTGAAACCCTGGCCCGGGTCATCGGCAGCGACCCGGAGACCGACCTCGCGGTATTGAAGATTGACTTGAAAAACCTGCCGTCGATCACCGTCGGCCGTTCTGACAACCTGCGCATCGGTGACGTGGCCCTGGCCATCGGCAACCCGTTCGGCGTCGGCCAGACCGTGACCATGGGGATCATCAGTGCCACCGGGCGCAATCAGTTGGGCCTGAACAACTACGAAGACTTCATCCAGACCGACGCCGCGATCAACCCCGGCAACTCCGGCGGTGCACTGGTGGACGCCAACGGCAACCTGACCGGCATCAACACGGCAATCTTCTCCAAGTCCGGTGGCTCGCAAGGCATCGGCTTCGCGATCCCGGTCAAACTGGCGATGGAAGTGATGAAGTCGATCATCGAACACGGCCAGGTGATTCGCGGCTGGCTCGGCATCGAAGTGCAACCGTTGAGTCAGGAACTGGCGGAATCGTTTGGCCTGTCGGGACGCCCGGGAATTGTGGTCGCGGGGATTTTCCGTGACGGCCCGGCGCAAAAGGCCGGCCTGCAATTGGGCGACGTGATCCTCAGCATCGACGGTGAACCGGCTGGCGATGGTCGCAAGTCAATGAACCAGGTGGCGCGCATCAAACCGACCGACAAGGTCACGATTCAGGTGATGCGCAACGGTAAAGAACTCAAGCTCACCGCAGAAATCGGTCTGCGTCCGCCGCCGGCGCCGATCCAGGAAAAAGAAGAAGAGTAAGCGGGACCCTGTGGGAACGAGCCGCGCCGCTCGCTCCCACAGGAACAGTTTTGGTCTAGAGGTCGCCGAGGCCGTCGATCAGTGCCTGATTCTGCTCCGGCGTGCCGATGGAAATCCGCAGGAACTGGGCAATCCGCTCTTGCTTGAAGTGCCGAACAATCACGCCCTGTTCGCGCAACTTCGCTGCCAGCCCCGCAGCATCGTGCTTCGGATGACGGGCGAAAATGAAGTTCGCCGCCGACGGCAACACTTCAAACCCTTTCGCTTCCAGTTGCGCGACCACTTGCTCCCGACTCTCGATGACCAACCGGCAAGTCTTGTCGAAATACTCGCGATCTTCGAACGCCGCCGCAGCCCCCACAATCGCCAGACGATCCAGCGGGTAGGAGTTGAAGCTGTTCTTGATCCGCTCCAGTGCCTCGATCAGATCCGGGTGCCCCACGGCCAGACCAACCCGCAGGCCGGCCAGGGAACGGGACTTGGACAGGGTCTGCGTCACCAACAGGTTCGGATAACGGTCCACCAGCGTGATCGCCGTTTCACCGCCGAAGTCGACGTAAGCCTCATCCACCACGACCACCGAATCCGGGCTGGCCTTGAGGATTTGCTCAACAGCGTCCAGCGCCAACAGGCAACCGGTCGGCGCATTC
Source organism: Pseudomonas sp. 05N433 (assembly GCF_056396925.1). Classification (NCBI taxonomy): domain Bacteria; kingdom Pseudomonadati; phylum Pseudomonadota; class Gammaproteobacteria; order Pseudomonadales; family Pseudomonadaceae; genus Pseudomonas; species Pseudomonas sp. 05N433. The sequence goes on from NZ_JBFTML010000014.1 coordinate 115,682, forward strand.
GGGTTCGGGAAGATGATCCCGCCGTTCGGCTTGGCATAGTCCGCCGGATTGATCTGGAACTGCTCGTCCAGCGCAACCGCATCGAACTTGATGCCATACAACCCGCAGTAAACCGGGTAGAAGCTGTAGCTGATGTCCGGGAACAGCAGCGGCTTATCGTGTTGCAACAAACCATGAAAGATGTGCGCCAGGACTTCATCGGAACCGTTACCGAGGAACACCTGATTGCCCTGCACGCCGTAGTACTTGGCAACGGCTTGCTTGAGCAGGTCGCTGTTCGGGTCCGGGTACAGACGCAGGTTGTCGTTCAGTTCGGTTTGCATCGCCGCCAGGGCTTTTGGCGATGGACCGTACGGGTTTTCGTTGGTGTTGAGCTTCACCAGTTTGGCCAGTTTCGGCTGCTCGCCCGGCACATAAGGCACCAGATTCTTGACGAACGGGCTCCAGAATTTACTCATGTTCAGTTCCCCTGCTTGTCATCAAGAATGCGGTATTCAGCACTGCGGGCGTGAGCGCTCAGCGATTCGCCACGGGCCAGTACGGAGGCGGTCTTGCCCAGTTCGGAGGCACCCTGCTCGGAGCAGAAGATGATCGACGAACGTTTCTGGAAGTCGTAAACACCCAGCGGCGAAGAGAAGCGCGCAGTGCCGGAGGTCGGCAATACGTGGTTCGGACMTGCGCAGTAGTCGCCCAGGGCCTCGGAAGTGTGGCGGCCCATGAAGATCGCGCCGGCGTGACGGATCTGCGGCAGCCAGGCCTGTGGATCGGCGACCGACAGCTCCAGGTGCTCTGGGGCAATGCGGTTGGCCACTTCGATGGCCTGTTCCATGTCGCGAACCTTGATCAGCGCACCACGGCCATTGATCGAGGTTTCGATGATCTCGGCGCGCTCCATGGTCGGCAGCAGTTTGGCGATGCTGGCGGCCACCTTGTCGAGGAACTCGGCGTCCGGGCTGACCAGAATCGCCTGGGCGTCTTCGTCGTGCTCGGCCTGGGAGAACAGGTCCATGGCGATCCAGTCCGGATCGGTCTGGCCGTCGCACACCACCAGAATCTCCGACGGACCGGCGATCATGTCGATGCCAACCTGGCCGAACACGTGGCGCTTGGCGGTGGCGACATAGATGTTGCCCGGGCCAACCACTTTGTCGACCTTCGGCACGCTTTCGGTGCCGTAAGCCAGCGCCGCAACTGCCTGCGCGCCGCCGATGGTGAACACCCGGTCGACGCCGGCGATGCAGGCTGCGGCCAGCACCAGTTCGTTGACTTCACCGCGCGGGGTCGGCACGACCATGACCACTTCGGTCACGCCCGCCACCTTGGCCGGAATCGCGTTCATCAGCACCGAGGACGGGTAGGACGCCTTGCCGCCCGGCACGTACAGACCGGCGCGATCCAGTGGCGTGACCTTCTGGCCCAGCACCGTGCCATCGGCTTCGGTGTAGCTCCAGGAGTCCTGTTTCTGCTTTTCGTGGTAGCTGCGCACACGGGTCGCGGCTTTTTCCAGGGCTTCGCGCTGAGGCACGGTGATGCGGGTCAATGCCAGTTCCAGGCGTTCGCGCGGCAGGATCAAGTCCGCCATGGACGCCACTTGCAGGCCATCGAACTTCTGGGTGAACTCGACCACCGCCGCATCGCCACGCTCGCGCACGGCCTTGATGATGTCCAGCACCCGCTGATTGACCGAGTCGTCAGACACACTTTCCCAGCTCAGCAGATGATCCAGATGATGTGCGAAATCCGGGTCAGCAGCGTTGAGTCGGCGAATTGCAGTCGGTGCGGTCATAGCGAGAGCCTCATAGGATTGGCAAAAACTCGGGCGCCCTAAGCTAGCCGTTGATCCGCTTGGGCACCCGAGAATTCTGGCTATGAGGCGGATAGACGGGCGCGACTCAAGGTCGCGCAGGTGAATCAGCCGCGGTGTCGAGACTCCACTGCCTTGCGCAGGGTGTCGATCAACGCCTGGATACGGGCATGCTGCATTTTCATCGACGCCTTGTTGACGATCAGACGGGAGCTGATGGCAGCGATGAAATCCTGTGGCTCCAGGCCATTGGCCCGCAGCGTGTTACCGGTGTCGACCACGTCGATGATCTTGTCCGCCAGGCCGATCAGCGGCGCCAGTTCCATCGAGCCGTAGAGCTTGATGATGTCGACCTGACGACCCTGTTCGGCATAGTAGCGCTTGGCGACGTTGACGAACTTGGTGGCAATGCGCAGACGGCCCTTGGGCTCGACTGCGCCGACTTTACCGGCCGTCATCAGTTTGCACTGGGCGATTTGCAGGTCCAGCGGTTCGTACAGACCCTGGCCGCCGTATTCCATCAGCACGTCTTTACCGGCGACGCCCAGATCGGCGGCACCATGCTCGACATAGGTCGGCACATCGGTGGCACGCACGATCAGCAAGCGCACATCGGCCTGGGTCGTGGGGATGATCAGCTTGCGGCTCTTGTCCGGATTCTCGGTCGGCACGATGCCCGCTTCAGCCAGAAGCGGCAGGGTGTCGTCAAGGATGCGGCCCTTGGACAGTGCGATAGTCAACATGGGAAACGTCAGTCCTTATCAAGGTACTCATGCCCGGTCGCAAACGGCGCCGGACACACATCGAGCCGGAAACCGGCTCGACTTCAACAAATCAACGGACGCGTCCCTGCGCCCATGCAGCAGGAACTAGCCCGGTACGCGGCGGATCTTGGCGCCGAGCATCTGCAGCTTCTCTTCGATGCACTCATAACCACGGTCGATGTGGTAGATGCGATCGATCAGGGTATCGCCTTCGGCGATCAGCGCCGAGATCACCAGGCTGGCCGAAGCACGCAGGTCGGTGGCCATGACTGGCGCGCCCTTGAGCTTTTCGATGCCGGTGACGATGGCGGTGTTGCCTTCAACCTGAATGTGCGCGCCCATGCGGTGCAGTTCGTAAACGTGCATGAAACGGTTTTCGAAGATCGTCTCGATCACAGCACCAGTGCCTTCGGCAATGGCGTTGAGGGAGATGAACTGCGCTTGCATGTCGGTCGGGAACGCCGGGTATGGAGCGGTCCGCACGTTGACGGCTTTCGGCCGCTTGCCGTGCATGTTCAGCTCGATCCAGTCTTCACCGGTGGTGATTTCGGCGCCCGACTCACGAAGTTTTTCCAGAACGGCTTCGAGGATGGTCGGATCGGTGTCCTTGACCTTCACACGCCCGCCGGTGACCGCTGCCGCCACCAGATAGGTGCCGGTCTCGATACGGTCAGGCATCACTTTGTAAGTGGTCGTATGCAGACGCTCGACGCCATCGATGGTGATGGTGTCGGTGCCGGCGCCGGAAACCTTCGCGCCCATGGCGTTCAGGAAGTTCGCCAGGTCGACGACTTCAGGCTCGCGAGCGGCGTTGGCCAGAACGCTGCGGCCCTTGGCCAGAGCGGCCGCCATCATGATGTTCTCGGTACCGGTCACGCTGACGGTGTCGAAGAAGAAGTGCGCACCGCGCAGGCCGCCTTCAGGGGCCTTGGCCTTGATGTAGCCGCCTTCGACGTCGATGACCGCGCCCATGGCTTCAAGACCACGGATGTGCAGGTCAACCGGACGCGAACCGATGGCGCAACCGCCAGGCAGTGCAACTTCGGCTTCACCGAAACGGGCAACCATCGGGCCCAGCACCAGGATCGAGGCGCGCATGGTTTTAACCAGTTCGTACGGCGCGATCAGGGTCTTGATGGTGCGTGGGTCGATTTCGACGCTGAGCTTCTCGTCGATCACAGGCTCAATGCCCATGCGACCGAACAGCTCGATCATGGTGGTGATGTCGTGCAGGTGCGGCAGGTTGGCCACGGTCACCGGGCCATCGCACAGCAAGGTGGCAGCCAGGATCGGCAAGGCCGAGTTCTTTGCCCCGGAGATGCGGATCTCGCCATCAAGACGAGCGCCACCAGTAATAATCAATTTATCCATAAGAATCTCGACGCCCTTGGGCTCAGGTGCGCTCGGCCCAGGCCGCGCTGCTGAAAAATTTCATAGTGACCGCATGGATGCTGCCATCGACAATCCACGGGTTCAAATGGGCATAGACCTGCTGCTGACGCTTCACCGGGCTCAACGCCGCCAGTTCATCGCTAATCACGTTCAGCTGGAAATTGCAGCCTTCGCCTTCAACTTCCACCTTCGTGTTTGGCAGCTTTCCTTCAAGGAAGCTCTTCACTTCTACGGCCTGCATGCTCAACCTCAATCGGCGCCCTGTGCGCGCGGGTCGGACATCATACAAAAARGCCCCGCGCCTGCGAACCCCGCGAAGCAGGACTCTGACGGGGGGCTTCTTTATAGATGCGGTTCAGGGGTGCGCCAACAGCTCGGTCAATTCGCTGACCTGAGCGATTTTGCGCATGTCTTCGGGCATCGCGCGAATGCTCACGGCCTTGCCGGCCACCTGGGCATCGCGCATGAAGCACAACAGCAGCGACAAGCCGACACTGCTGGACTTCTCCACTGCGGAGCAATCGACCACCAGCGCAGGCGCCTTGCTGGACTTGATCAGTACCTGCCCCTGCTTGCGCAAGTTCGGGCCGGTCCGGTAATCCAGCACACCGCTGAGCAGCAGCTCGCCGGTTTCGCTCATGCGAATGGCCGACTCACTCATTGGGCTTTCTTCTCGACAGCTTTTTCGGTGTTTTCCTTGGCTTTGGCGACTTCCCCGGCCCAACCATTGATGGTCTTGTCCAGGTCGTTGCCATTGCGCTGCATCGCATCAGCGAACTGATCGCGGAATAGCTTGCCGATATTGATGCCGTTGATGATGACGTTACGCAGCTTCCATTCGCCGTTGATCTTTTCGAGTGTGTAAGACACGGGATAGATCGCGCCGCTGCTGCCTTTGACCGTCATGCCAACGCTGGTACGGTCTCCCGATTCATCCTTGGCAGGCTCAACAGTAATGCCCTGGTTGTTGTATTCGAGCAATGCGTTGCCATAAAACTGGAACAGACCTTTTTTGAAGTTTTCTTCAAACGTCTTCATTTGCTCGGGCGTTGCTTTGCGCGAGTATTTGACGGTCATGATGCTTTTGGAAATGCCCTCGGCATCCACCACAGGACCGACGATGGTGTTCAACGCCGTATAAAAGTCTTGTGGATCCTGCTTGTACTTCTCTTTATTGGCCGACAGGTCGGCGAGCATCCGGGTCGTGGTGTCCTGAACCAGATCGTGCGCCGACTGCGCCGCCATGGCGTTAGCCATCAACGGCAAGGCTGCGAGCAATATCAACAGGCCACGTCGCAAGATAGAGATCATTGAAAAGCTCCTCATTTGGCGTCTTTGCTAACGGTATTGAGCAGAAATTTACCGATCAGGTCCTCGAGCACCAGCGACGACTGCGTGTCGTGGATGGTTCCACCATCCTTGAGCAGGGCTTGTTCCCCACCCACACTGATACCGATGTATTTCTCACCCAACAGGCCAGCGGTCAGGATAGATGCAGTGGAGTCAGTCGGCAGGTTATCTACGCGCTTTTCCAGTTGCATGGTCACCCGACCGGTGAAGCTGTCGCGATCCAGATCGATCGCAGTGACCTTGCCAATGGTCACACCGGCCATGGTCACTTTAGCTCTGACAGTCAAACCGGCGATATTATCGAAATATGCATAAAGTTTATAAGTATCGGTGCTCGGGCTCGGGGACAGGCCACTGACCCGCAACGCAAGCAACAGCAAAGCCAGGATGCCAGCCAGCAAGAAAAGGCCGACACCGATTTCCAGGGTGCGGTTTTGCATCAGAAATCTCCAAACATCAAGGCGGTCAGAATAAAGTCCAGGCCGAGTACCGCCAAAGAGGCGTACACCACGGTCTTGGTAGTGGCACGACTGATCCCCTCGGAAGTGGGCTCGCAGTCATAGCCTTGGAATACGGCGATCCAGGTCACGACGAAGGCAAAAACGATGCTTTTGATAATGCCGTTCAGCACATCGTCGACAAACGTCACGCTGTTTTGCATGTTCGACCAGTAGGAGCCTTCATAGACACCCAGCCAGTCGACGGCCACCCACGAACCGCCCCAGATACCCACCACGCTGAAAATCATTGCCAGCACCGGCAGGGAAATGAAGCCGGCCCACAGGCGCGGAGCAATAATGTACTTGAGCGGGTCAACCCCGATCATTTCCAGACTGGACAGTTGCTCGGTGGATTTCATGTTGCCGATTTCGGCGGTCAGCGCCGAACCCGCACGCCCGGCGAACAGCAAGGCCGTGACGACCGGCCCCAGTTCACGCAGCAGTGTCAGCGCAACCATCTGCCCGACAGCCTGCTCCGAGCCATAGCTGGACAGGATATTGAAGCCCTGCAGCGCCAGCACCATACCGATGAACACCCCGGAGACCACGATGATCACCAGGGACATCACACCAACCGAATGCAGTTGCTTGACCAGCAGGCCAAAACTGCCGCCGATGCCACCGCGACCGAGCAAGGCATGAAACAGGAACAGCGCCGAACGCCCGAATACCGCCAGCACATCGATGCCGGCGTGGCCGAAACGGCGCACTCTTTCTATTAATGAAATCTTGCGCATCAGCGCTTCCCCAGAAGATCTGCGCGGTAATCCGTCGCTGGAAAGTGGTATGCGACCGGGCCGTCGGGTTCACCAGTCATGAACTGGCGAATCCGTGGTTCCTGCGAAGTCATCAATTCCTTGGGTGTGCCCTGCCCCAACACTTGCCCGTCACCCACCACAATGATGTAGTCGGCGATGCTCGCGGTCTCGGCCAGATCGTGGGAGACCACGATGCTGGTGATGCCCAGCGCATCGTTGAGCAGGCGGATCAGGCGCACCAGCACGCCCATGGCGATCGGGTCCTGGCCGACAAAAGGCTCGTCGTACATGAGAATTTGCGGATCGAGGGCAATCGCCCGGGCCAGCGCGACTCGACGCTTCATACCGCCGGACAATTCGTCAGGCATCAGGTCAATGGCGCCACGCAAGCCCACGGCCTGCAATTTGAGCAGGACAATATCGCGAATCATCTCTTCCGGCAGTGTGGTATGAACACGCAGCGGAAAGGCGACGTTCTCGAATACATCGAGATCGGTAAACAGCGCGCCGCTCTGAAACAGCACGCCCATGTGCTTGCGCGCATCGAACAAATCGCTGCGCGACAACGTCGGCAGGTTCTGGCCATTGACCCAGACTTCGCCGCTGGTGGGGCGCAATTGGGCCCCCATCAACCGCAACAGCGTGGTCTTGCCACACCCGGAAGGCCCCATGATGCCGGTGACCTTGCCGCGTGGTATGCGGATATCGATGTTATTGAAAATGCTGCGCGCACCGCGCTTGAAGGTCAGTCCCTTCAGCTCGACCGCGTAGGCGTTATCGGCACTCATCTAAACTCCTTGCGATGCAGCCTCTCACTCGGACGCCTGGCTTTCTGACGAAAGCACATACCTTCCCGGGCAGGCCGAACTGGCGGCGAACTATATCACTGCAAATGCCAAGCGCCCAAGGCCCAAGCCGGGCACGTTCAGCAACATGACCACCTGAAATCATCTATTTAGAGGGTCTCGGTAACAAGGAATGACAAACCGCGACGAACTTGCGTGAGGGTTTTGATCATTACCGTTATAATCGCCGCCTTTTCATCAGGCTATACGATTTCTGACATGAGCCAATCCAGCGACCTGATTCAATCTGCACAACGCACCATCCGTCTCGAACTGGAAGCCGTGCAAGGCTTGTTACCCCATATCGACGCGGATTTCGTACGCGCTTGCGAGATGATTCTGGCCAGCAAAGGCCGCGTAGTCGTGGTCGGCATGGGCAAATCGGGGCACATCGGCAACAAGATTGCCGCCACCCTGGCCAGCACCGGCACCACGGCGTTCTTCGTGCATCCAGCCGAAGCCAGCCACGGCGACATGGGTATGATCACGCGTGACGACATCATCCTGGCACTGTCGAACTCCGGCTCCACCAATGAAATCGTTACCCTGCTGCCACTGATCAAGCGCCTGGGCATCAAATTGATCAGCGTCACCGGCAATCCCGACTCGGCACTGGCCAAGGCTGCCGAGGTCAACCTCAACGTTCACGTCGAGCACGAAGCCTGCCCGCTGAACCTGGCGCCAACCTCATCGACCACCGCCGCTCTGGTGATGGGCGATGCCCTGGCGGTGGCGCTGCTGGAAGCCCGCGGTTTTACCGCTGAAGATTTCGCCTTTTCCCACCCAGGCGGCGCACTTGGTCGACGCCTGCTGTTGAAAGTGGAAAACGTCATGCACGCCGGGCAAGAGCTGCCGCAGGTTCAGCGCGGCACCCTGCTCAAGGACGCATTGATGGAAATGACCCGCAAGGGCCTGGGCATGACCGTGATTCTGGAAGCCAACGGTAAACTTGCCGGGATCTTCACCGACGGCGATCTGCGTCGCACCCTGGACCGCAGCATCGACATCCACAGCGCCACCATCGAGCAGGTGATGACCGCCCACGGCAAGACCGCACGTGCCGAGATGCTGGCTGCCGAGGCGTTGAAAATCATGGAAGACCACAAGATCAATGCACTGGTCGTTGTCGACAGCGAAGACCGCCCGGTCGGCGCCCTGAACATGCACGATTTGCTGCGCGCTGGAGTAATGTAATGAGCACGGACCTGCTGCAACGCGGCAAACAGATCAAACTGGCGGTATTCGACGTCGACGGCGTGCTGACCGACGGGCGCCTGTACTTCCTCGAAGACGGCAGCGAATTCAAGACTTTCAACACCCTCGACGGCCAAGGCATCAAGATGTTGATGGCAGCCGGCGTGCAGACCGCTATCATCAGCGGACGCAAGACCCCGGTGGTCGAACGACGAGCCAGGAACCTCGGCATTCCACACCTGTACCAGGGTCGCGAAGACAAACTGGTGGTGCTCGACGAGCTCCTTGCCCAACTCAACCTGAACTATGAACAAGTGGCCTACCTCGGCGACGACCTGCCGGACCTGCCGGTGATTCGCCGCGTCGGTCTGGGCATGGCCGTGGCCAACGCCGCCAGCTTCGTGCGCGAACACGCCCACGGCATCACCCAGGCCCGTGGCGGCGAGGGTGCCGCGCGCGAATTCTGCGAATTGATCCTGCGCGCCCAGGGCCGCCTCGATGCGGCCAACGCCGCGTACCTGTGAGCCCATCATGCTGAGCAAAAAGATTCGCAACATCCTGATATTCGGTTGCATCGCGGCGCTATTCGCTGCGGTCGGCTATTGGAACATCAGCCCGGAACGCTTCCTCGACAAGCCAGTGGCGCATGTCGATGAAGCCATGATCGACTATTACGCAACCAACGCCCACAGCGTGCAGTACCTGCCGGACGGCAAACTGCAGTATGAAATGACGTCCGACAAGGTCGAACACCTGAAGGCGACGGAAGTGACGTTGCTGTCCAACCCTGACCTGAACATGTTTCGTGGCACCGAATTCCCTTGGCACGTCCAGAGCGAACGCGGCGAAGTCAACCCGGACGGCACCCAGGTCGAGCTGATCGACTCGGTACGTATCACGCGTTTCGACGAAAAAAACCGTAAAACCCTGATTACCACCACCCGTATGACAGTGTTCCCGCAGCAGCAATATGCGCAGACCGATCAACCCGTTAGAATCGACGGCGCCGGCGGTGTATCGACAGGCAACGGAATGAAAGCGTACTTGAAAGAAAGCAGGATACACCTGCTATCGAACGTAAGAGGACAGTATGAGGCTCGTTAAAACCCTCCCTATTTTGCTCAGTCTGAGCGCAGCACTGGGAAGCGTGAGCGCCTGGGCTCTGCCGACCGATCAAGCGCAGCCTATCCGCATCCAGGCCGACGACGCCCAACTGGACGACAAGAACGGTGTTGCCACCTATAAAGGTGATGTGATCATCACTCAGGGCTCGATGATCGTTAAGGGCAACACCGTGACCATCACCCGCACGCCAACAGGCGAGATCGATGTGGTGACCTCGGTGGGCAACCTCGCCTACTTCGAGCAACTGCAGACCGCTGGCGACACCAAGCCTGTTCAGGGTTGGGGCGTGACCATCCAATATCACGCCGCGCAAAACCGCGTCGTACTGATCGACAAGGCCAAAGTTGTCGACAAGGACAACAACGTCACCCAGGGCGAAAAAATCGTCTATGACACGATCAAGAAACTCGCCAGCGCCGGTCGCGCCACGGGCAGCAAGGTCACCGAGACACGTCCGCGTATCGACATGGTGATCCAGCCGAAGAAGAAAACCGACGAGAAAACCCAGTAATGGCAACTCTGAAAGCTCAGCATCTGGCCAAGAGCTACAAGAGCCGCCAGGTCGTGCGTGACGTCAGCCTGTCCATCGACAGCGGCCAGATCGTCGGCCTGCTTGGCCCCAACGGCGCCGGCAAAACCACCTGTTTTTACATGATCGTGGGTCTGGTACAGGCCGATCAGGGTCGCGTACTGATCGATGACCTGGACGTCAGCCACCAGCCGATGCACGGTCGCGCGAAGGCCGGTATCGGCTATCTTCCGCAAGAAGCGTCGATCTTCCGCAAGCTGTCGGTGACCGACAATATCATGGCCATCCTCGAGACCCGCAAGGAGCTCGACAAGGCCGGTCGCCGCAAAGAGCTGGAAAGCCTGCTGCAAGAATTTCACATCCACCACATTCGTGACAGCCTTGGCATGAGCCTGTCCGGTGGTGAACGCCGTCGGGTGGAAATCGCCCGGGCACTGGCCACCAACCCGAAATTCATCCTCCTCGACGAACCCTTCGCCGGCGTGGACCCGATCTCGGTGGGCGACATCAAGCAGATCATCCACCACCTCAAGGCCAAAGGCATTGGCGTGCTGATCACTGACCACAACGTCCGTGAAACCCTGGACATCTGCGAAACCGCCTACATCGTCAACGATGGCCAGCTGATCGCTGAAGGCGACTCCGCCACCATCCTGGCCAACGAACTGGTCAAGGAAGTGTATCTGGGCCATGAGTTCCGCCTGTAAGCGCTGAGGTGCCTGGCCAGTCGCCTTGGTGCTCATATCAATAAAAAATCAATAGTTTTTTATTGTTACAGCGCTCTAGGCAAACACTTCAGTTTCAGGCATATAATTTGCTTATGTTTGGCGCTTCGGCGCCCTGTAGTGGATGGCGCATGTGCGYCGGCGAATAAGGTGTTAAGCCCCTGCCATGAAACCATCGCTAGTCTTGAGAATGGGCCAGCAGCTGACGATGACACCGCAGCTGCAACAGGCCATCCGCCTGCTCCAATTGTCGACCCTGGACCTGCAACAGGAAATCCAGGAGGCCCTGGAGTCCAATCCGATGCTCGAACGCCAGGAAGAAGGCGACGACTTCGATAACGCAGACCCCTTGGCCGACAAAGCCGAACAGCAACCCAACACCGACATTCAGGAACCCTCCTACCAGGAAACCGCCCCGACGGTGGATAACCTTGAGGAAGGCGACTGGAACGAGCGCATTCCCAACGAATTGCCTGTCGATACCGCCTGGGAAGACGTCTACCAGACCAGCGCCAGCAGCCTGCCGAGCAACGATGACGACGAGTGGGATTTCACCACCCGTACTTCGGCCGGTGAAAGCCTGCAAAGCCATTTGCTCTGGCAACTGAACCTGGCACCGATGTCCGACACCGATCGCCTGATCGCCGTGACCCTGATCGACTGCATCAACAATCAGGGCTATCTGGACGAAACCCTCGAGGAAATCCTCGAGGCCTTCGATCCGGAACTGGACATCGAACTGGACGAAATCGAAGCCGTCCTGCACCGCATCCAGCAATTCGAGCCCGCCGGTATCGGCGCCCGCAACCTCGGTGAATGCCTGCTGCTGCAACTGCGCCAACTGCCCGCCAAGACCCCTTGGCTGACCGAGGCCAAGCGCCTGGTCACCGATTACATCGACTTGCTCGGCAGCCGCGACTACAGCCAGCTGATGCGCCGCATGAAGCTCAAGGAAGATGAACTGCGCCAGGTGATCGAACTGGTCCAGAGCCTCAACCCGCGCCCGGGTTCGCAAATCGAGTCCACCGAAGCCGAATACGTCGTTCCCGACGTGATCGTGCGCAAGGACAACGAGCGCTGGCTGGTGGAACTGAACCAGGAGTCGGTGCCGCGCCTGCGGGTCAACGCCCAATACGCCGGCTTCGTACGCCGCGCCGATACCAGCGCTGACAACACCTTCATGCGTAATCAACTGCAGGAGGCTCGCTGGTTCATCAAGAGCCTGCAAAGCCGCAACGAAACCCTGATGAAAGTGGCCACCCAGATCGTCGAGCATCAACGCGGCTTCCTGGAGTACGGCGACGAGGCCATGAAACCGTTGGTGCTGCATGACATCGCCGAAGCGGTGGGCATGCACGAATCGACGATTTCACGGGTGACCACGCAAAAATTCATGCATACCCCACGGGGCATCTATGAACTGAAATACTTTTTTTCCAGCCACGTCAGCACCTCCGAAGGCGGTGAATGCTCGTCTACGGCGATCCGCGCGATCATCAAAAAACTGGTTGCCGCGGAAAATCAGAAAAAGCCGTTGAGTGACAGCAAGATCGCTGGTTTACTGGAGGCACAAGGCATTCAGGTGGCTCGCCGCACCGTCGCCAAGTACCGCGAATCCCTGGGAATCGCGCCTTCGAGCGAACGCAAGCGGTTGATGTAGAGCCACGCCACAGCGTTCCAGTGGTAGATCATCGGATCTACCGCTTTATGCACTGGCAACGAAGGAGAAGCTGTATGCAAGTCAACATCAGTGGACACCAACTGGAAGTGACCGAACCTCTTCGCACCTACATCGGCGAAAAACTCGAACGATTAGAGAGGCATTTCGACAAGATCACCAACGTGCAGGTCACGATGACGGTCGAGAAGCTCAAGCAGAAAATCGAAGCCACGCTGCATATTCCCGGCAATGAGGTGGTCGCTAACGCGGAACATACCGATATGTACGCAGCGATCGACGCACTGACCGACAAGCTGGATAAACAACTCAAAAAGCATAAGGAAAAGACCCAGAGCCTCCTCCAGGGCGCGACCGGTCGTTAACACTCCCAACCCATGATCCGACTTGAAAGCATCCTGACCCCCGGCCGTTCCCTGGTGAACGTGCCGGGCGGCAGTAAAAAGAAAGCCCTCGAGCAAATTGCCAACCTCATCCATCGCGAAGTGCCGGATCTGGCCATGCAGGATGTCTTCGAGAGTCTGGTCGCCCGTGAAAAACTCGGTTCCACCGGCTTTGGCAACGGTATCGCCATCCCCCACTGCCGTCTCAAGGGCTGCGGATCGCCCATCAGTGCCTTGATGCACCTGGATGCACCCATCGATTTCGACGCCATCGACGGTGCCCCGGTTGACCTGCTGTTTGTACTGCTGGTCCCCGAAGCCGCCACCGATGCGCACCTGGAGTTGCTGCGCCAGATCGCCAGCATGCTTGATCGCAAGGAAGTGYGTGAAAAACTGCGCAGCGCCCCGAGCAACGAAGCCTTGTATCAGGTTGTCCTGGACGAGCAAAACGGTCACTAATCATGCGCCTGATCATCGTCAGCGGCCGCTCCGGCTCAGGTAAAAGCACTGCCCTTGATGTTCTCGAGGACAACGGCTACTACTGCATCGACAACCTGCCGGCCGGTCTGTTGCCGGAACTGGCCGAACGCGCACTGATTCACACCGAACTGGCACAACCGCTGGTGGCCGTGTCCATCGATGCACGCAACTTGCCGAGCCACCTGTCACGGTTTCCCGAATTGCTGGAAGAAGTCCGCAGCCGGCATATCCAGTGCGATGTGCTGTATCTGGACGCCGATGAAGAGACCCTGCTCAAACGATTTTCGGAAACCCGCCGCCGTCACCCGCTGAGCAGTGCCAATCGCTCGCTGGCGGAGGCGATAGAGGACGAAACCAATTTACTGGGGCCGATCGCCGACCTGGCCGACCTCAAGGTCAACACCACCAATCTGAACCTGTATCAGCTGCGCGATACCATCAAGCTGCGCCTGCTGAATCAGCCGGAGCCCGGTACTGCGTTCCTGGTGGAGTCTTTCGGGTTCAAGCGTGGCATGCCGGTGGACGCCGATCTGGTGTTCGACGTGCGCTGCCTGCCTAACCCTTACTGGAAACCGGAGCTGCGGGCACAGTCCGGGCTCGATCAACCGGTGGCCGACTACCTGGCGGCGCAGCCGGATGTCGAGGAAATGTTCCAGGACATTTCCTCCTACCTGCTCAAGTGGCTGCCCCGCTTTGCCGCCAGCAACCGCGCCTATGTCACCATTGCCATTGGCTGCACCGGCGGGCATCACCGCTCTGTCTACCTGACCGAACGTCTGGGCCAGGTCCTGCAACAATCCCTGAAGAACGYCCAGGTTCGCCACCGCGACCTCAGCTAAAGGATTCACATCGCGATGCCTGCTCTGGAAATCGAAATCATCAACAAGCTGGGCCTGCATGCCCGCGCGTCTGCAAAATTCGTTGGCGTCGCCGGGCAGTTCCCTTGCCAGATCAGAGCTGGCCGTACACCGGAAACGATGGTCGATGGCAAAAGCATCATGGCCATGATGATGCTCGCAGCCGGCAAGGGCACCAAAATCCACCTGAAAACCGAAGGTGAACAAGAGCAGGAAGCTATGGATGCACTGGTGGCGCTGATCAACAACTTCTTCGACGAAGGCGAATAAAGATCAATGGATTTCGGCTTTCGGTTGCGCCCACAGATGCGTAGGCGCTGACGAAGCTGCGATATTTTGATCCAAAAAAAAAAGCGCCACCCAATCGGGTGGCGCATTTTTTTTGTGCAGCAACCGCAGCTTAACTACCTGCCACCGTCATCCGCTCGATCAACACCGAACCTGTGCGAATGTTGCTGCGCAATTCCAGGTCATTACCGACCGCAATGATCTGCTTGAACATGTCGCGCATGTTGCCGGCAATAGTCACTTCCTGGACCGCGAACTGGATTTCGCCGTTCTCGACCCAGAAACCCGCTGCGCCACGGGAGTAATCGCCGGTGACCATGTTCAGGCCCTGCCCCATCAATTCAGTGACCAGCAGGCCACGACCCATGCGACGCAACAGGGCCGCCTGATCTTCGTCGCCATGGGTGACGAACAGGTTGTGCACGCCGCCGGCATTCGCGGTGCTCGGCATGCCCAGCTTGCGGCCGGAATAGGTGCCAAGCACGTAGGACACCAGCTCGCCGTTTTCCACGAACGGCTTGGCGTAGGTCGCCAGGCCATCGCCGTCGAAGGCAGAGCTGCCCAAAGCGCGCATCAAGTGCGGACGTTCATCGATGGTCAGCCATTGCGGGAACAGTTTCTGCCCCAGCGTGCCTTCGAGGAACGAAGACTTGCGATACAGACTGCCGCCGGAAATCGCCGAGAGGAAACTGCCGAACAAACCGCCGGCCAGTTCCGCAGAAAACAGCACCGGCACTTCGCAGGTCGGTACCGGGCGTGCGCCCAAGCGGCTCGCCGCCCGTTGCGCGGCACGCTGGCCGATGCTCTCCGGGCTGGCCAACAAATTGCCCTGCCGGTTCACGTCGTACCAGTAATCACGCTGCATCTGGCCATCGGCTTCGGCGATCATCACGCAGCTGAGGCTGTGACGGGTCGAGGCGTAACCGCCGATAAAACCGTGGCTGTTGCCGTACACACGGCAACCCTGATGAGTGCTGAGGGTGGTGCCGTCGGCGTTTTTGATCCGACTGTCGGCGGCAAACGCCGCCGCTTCACAGGCCAGGGCCTGCTCGATGGCTCGCTCCGGTGTGATACTCCATTGGTGGAACAGGTCGAAATCCTGCAGCTCCTTGGCCATCAGCGCGGCATCCGCCAAGCCTGCGGCTTCGTCTTCGGACGTGTGCTTGGCAATCGCCAGCGCAGCAGCGACGGTTTCGCGAATCGCTTCCGAACCGCTGGCCGAGGTGCTGGCCGAGCCTTTGCGCTGCCCTACATACAAGGTGATGCCAAAGCCCTGGTCGCGGTTGAACTCAACGGTTTCGACTTCCCGCTGACGCACCGTGGTCGACAGGCCCTGCTCCAGCGACACCGCCACTTCACAGGCACTGGCGCCTTGGCGCTTGGCTTCAGCAATGATCTGCTCAACTTGCTCTTGCAGTGCCGGCAACGCTTGTGGGCCGACGCTTTCAACTGCACTCATGCTGTTCTCCACTCAAATTCTGCTTTCGGTAACGGTCATCGAGCGACCGGGCCGGACAAGCGGCCCCCGACTGGTTATCATGGCGGCGTTTCTTTGCGGACGGCCACCATGGTTGATTCTTACGACGACTCCCTCGATACGGGAGAAAAAAGCAAATCCCAGGTCAAACGCGAGCTGCATGCTCTGGTTGACCTCGGCGAGCGCCTTACAACACTCAAGCCTGACCTGCTGGCAAAACTGCCGTTGACCGACGCTTTGCGCCGGGCTCTGGCCGATGCGCCCAAGCACACCGCGAACATCGCGCGTAAACGGCACCTTCAGTTTATCGGCAAGCTGATGCGCGATCAGGACACTGGCGCCATTCTCACCCTGCTCGATCAACTCGATGCCTCCACCCGGCAGTACAACGAACGTTTCCACGGCCTGGAACGCTGGCGCGATCGCTTGATCGCAGGCGACGACGCCGTCCTGGAGAAGTTCGTCGTCGATTACCCCGAGGCCGATCGTCAACAATTGCGCTCCCTGATCCGTCAGGCCCAGCACGAACTGGCGACCAACAAGCCACCGGCTTCGAGCCGTAAAATCTTCAAGTACATCCGTGAGTTGGACGAGACTCAACGCGGTTTGCGTTAAGTCCCGAATCGGGTGAGTTGCCTCGCAACTCACCCGAAGCTTCACGTTTTCAAGAGCCCCTTACGATCCTGTGCCACCCACGGTGATCGCATCGATTTTCAGCGTTGGCTGGCCGACACCCACCGGCACCGACTGCCCATCCTTGCCACACGTTCCCACACCGCTGTCCAGCGCCAGATCATTACCAACCATCGACACCCGGCTCATGGCTTCCGGCCCGTTGCCGATCAACGTCGCGCCTTTGACCGGTGCAGTAATCTTGCCGTCTTCGATCAGGTACGCCTCGCTGGTGGAGAACACGAACTTGCCACTGGTGATGTCCACCTGACCGCCGCCGAGGTTGGCGCAGTAGATGCCTTTTTTCACCGAGGCGATGATTTCCGCCGGGTCGCTTTCGCCACCGAGCATGTAAGTGTTGGTCATGCGCGGCATCGGCAGGTGCGCGTAGGATTCGCGACGACCGTTGCCGGTGCGGGCCACGCCCATCAGGCGCGCGTTGAGCTTGTCCTGCATATAACCCTTGAGCACGCCGTTTTCGATCAGCGTGGTGCACTCGGTCGGCGTGCCTTCGTCGTCGACGCTCAGCGAACCTCGGCGGCCGGCGAGGGTGCCGTCATCGACGATGGTACAAAGCTTCGATGCAACCATCTCGCCCATGCGCCCGCTGTAGGCCGAACTGCCCTTGCGGTTGAAATCGCCTTCCAGACCGTGACCGACGGCTTCGTGCAGCAACACGCCGGACCAACCCGAACCCAACACCACCGGCAACGTACCGGCCGGCGCCGGGATGGCTTCCAGATTCACCAGTGCCTGACGCAACGCTTCACGGGCATAACCCATGGCGCGGTCTTCGCTGAGGAAATAGCGGTAGTCGGTACGACCGCCACCGCCATGGCCGCCGCGCTCACGACGACCGTTCTGCTCGACGATCACGCTGACGTTGAAACGCACCAGCGGCCGCACATCTGCCGCCAGGCCGCCATCGGTGGAGGCGATCAGAATCCGCTCCCAGACCCCGGCCATGCTCACGGTGACTTGCTGAATACGCGGGTCGAGGGCGCGGGTCGCCACGTCGATGCGCTTGAGCAGCTCGACTTTCTCGGCGCGGGTCATTACTTCCAGCGGGTTGTCCGGCCCGTACAACTGAGCGACATCCTGGGTAGTGAACGCCTGCACGGTGCCATTCTGCCCGGCCCGGGAGATCGAACGGGCCGCACGGGCCGCTGCGCCCAGCGCTTCGAGGGTGATCGCATTGCTGTAGGCGAAACCGGTTTTTTCACCCGATTGCGCACGCACGCCGACACCCTGGTCGAGGTTGAAGCTGCCTTCCTTGACGATCCCGTCTTCCAGCGCCCAGGACTCGGAAATCTGCCCCTGGAAATACAGGTCGGCGGCATCGATGCCCGGGCCGGCCAGATCGCCGAGCACACCCTGCAGGCTCTCGATCGTTACGCCGCCGGGCGCCAGGAGGTGTTCACTGACAGAGGACAACAACTCGCTCATATGCTTTACGCCTTAAATTCGTCGTTCTGATGCAGGTCGCTGAGCGCCCTGCGAGAAAAAGCGCCGGTGAGTGGACACCGGCATCCGCGCCCTGATGGCCGCCTGTTCGCGGCTGTCGCGTTCGGCCAGCAGCACGGCCTCGCCCTGATCCTGTTGTGCCAGCACGCGCCCCCATGGATCGATTATCGCGGCATGACCAAAGGTTTCTCGCGGTCCCGGATGAGTGCCACCCTGGGCGGCCGCGAGCACGTAACATTGAGTCTCGATGGCCCGCGCGCGAATCAGCACGTCCCAATGGGCCGCGCCGGTCACCGCGGTAAAGGCCGACGGGGCGGTAATCAATTCCGCGCCGGCAGCACGCAATTCGCTGTACAGCTCCGGGAAGCGCAAGTCGTAACACACCGTCAGGCCGACTCGACCGACCGGCGTATCGGCAACCACCACGCCACTGCCATAAGCATAGTCATCGGATTCGCGATAACGCCCGCGATTGTCCGCCACGTCCACGTCGAACAGGTGCAGCTTGTCGTACCGCGCCACGGTCTCGCCCTGGTCATCCACCAGTAACGAGCATGCATGCGCTTTGGCCATCGGTTCATCCGCCGGCGGCAACGGCAACGTGCCGGCCACTATCCATAACTTGAGGTCGCGGGCGGTCTGTTTCAACCACGGCAGGATCGGGCCTTCGCCCAGCGCTTCGGCGCGGCCAATGTCGGCAATGTCGCGACGGCCCATGGCAGCGAAGTTTTCCGGCAGCACGGCAAGCCGCGCGCCACCGGACGCCGCCTGCTCAAGCAGACGACGGGCCTGGGACAGGTTGGCCAGCACGTCGCTCTGGCTGACCATTTGAATGACTGCTACAGACATGGCCATTTCCTTATCTGGAATCAACACATACCTGTAGGAGCCGCCTGCGGCAGCTCCTGCAGGGGACTTACGGCCATGCTACTCCATAGGCTTGGAAAGTGGCTTTTCAAAAAGGCTTGTCGTAGGTGATTTTCGGCTCTTTCCACGGACCTTTGACCGTGTATCTGACGCTGGCAAAGCGCGCCACGCGGTCACCGATCAACTTATCGATCAGGAACAGCGCCCCACCTACGGCTGGCGCACCGACGATCAGCGCGGCAATCGGCAGATTGTTGGTCACCGGCAAGGTCACCAGCAACTTGGCATCGACCTGATCAGCCACCAGGTCCAGGGTGCCGTTGAGTTCCAGGTTGCTCGACGGGCCGGTCAGCCGGATCGGCTCACGGGTCACGTAGACCCCGTTGCTCGCGACCAACAGCCCTTTGACCCGGTCATAGCTCAAGCCTTTGCCGAACAGGTCGGAAAAGTCCAGGCGCAAGCGGCGGCCAATGGAGTTGAAGTTGAGCAGGCCAAATACCCGTAGAGCCTGGGCGCTGCCCTCGACTTCAACAAACTGACCTTTATTGAGCGACGCATCGAGGCTGCCAGAGAAGCGCTTGGTGGCCAGCCACGCCGGTGAGCCAGGCCAGCGACCGTCGACATCCATGTGAAACTCTTCACTGGTAACGCTCGGCGCAAAGCCCCAGCCCTTGAGCACATCGGCAAGGTTCTTGCCACTGACCCGGCCCTTGTACCAACTGCTGGAATTGCCGGGCGCGCCTTCCCAACCGCCGCTGCCCTGCAGGTAGATGCCCTTGAGGCCCATATCCAGGGAGTTGAGGGCGATACCCTTGCCGGTCGGGCGAACTTTCAATAGCCAGGCGCCCACCAGGTCCTGGCCCTGGAACAGTTGATTGATGGTGATATCCAGCGCCGGGATTTTCGTCGGGTCCACGGTGGCCAGCGGATCCGGCGAATTCTCGTCGGCCAGCACCGTCGGGTCTGGGGCCGGCAAACGTACGTACTGCAGATTGACCGCAATCGGTGTGGCTTTGGCATCGGGAATACCGACGGTACCCTTGGCCTGCTGACTGTCGAGTTGCAGTGCCCAGGCGGCCGGCTTGCGCGTCAACTGCACCGACGCCTCATCAAGGGTGGTGCCGAAACCGCTGAGCTTGCCAACCTTGAAATCCGCGCCGCTGAGCAATTGCTTGGCGCTGCCGCCTGGATCCTGGCCAGCATACTTGCTGACAAGATCCTGCCAGGGAGACACATCCAGCTCGGACAGTACACCGCGTATGCGCAGGCCTTTGTTGCCGGGCAGCACAGCATCACCACCGCCGAGAAACAACTCACCGCGACCGTCGACGAAGTTGCCAGCCGGGGCCGCAAACGTGAAGTTCGCCAGCTCACCGTAGTTGACCCAGTAACGCCGCTCCGGTCCTTGCAGGGTCATGCGGAACACGGTGTCGCGGCCGACATCCGCCGCCACGCCGAACGGCGCCGGCAAATCCACCGCCACGCCTTTGAGATCGGAGCTGACTATCAATTGGCTGTCGGCGCCATCAAGGTTCAGTTGCAGCTGATAAGGGACCACACCAGACACCGGTAGCGGCTGAGTGACGTTTAGCCACTCGGTGAGTTTCTTGACCTCGACCTGACCCGCTGCGGTGACCCGAGTGTTGAGCTTGCCCGCACTGCCATCGGCAAAAATCTGCGCGGTCACGGGCTTGTCGAACGCTCGCGCGGTGATCTTCTGTCCGCTCAACCCCTTGGCGCTGTCGAAGCGGAAGTCGCCCTTGAGTTGTGTCAGTTCCAGGATGGGCTCGCGAAGTTTCAAGCGGGCCTTGTCGGTCTTGAAGTCGACGAGGATTTTCGGTTGCTCACCTTTGACCAGCGGTACATCCAGGTTGAGTTTGCCTTGCAGATCGCCCTCGCCCYCCCAGCCGGCGAACGTATCGGCTGTGCCGATCGGTGCTTCCTGCAGAATCTTCAGGCCATCGCCCAACCCGCCGGCGAACGCGCCATCGAGGAACAGGTGAGGATTCTGTCCGGCAGGCACATGGGGAATATTGACGTAGACGTCGTTGACCTGGGTGTCGAGCAATCGCCCCTTGTTCGCGAGAATCCGCACACCGCTGTCTTCAATGAATACATCGCCGCTGACCTTGCTGACATGCGGCCAACCCGGCTGAAACGCCAGCTCGGCATCATGAACCTTGAAAAACAGGCTGATGCTGCGAGCCGTTTCCGGGGCGCCATGGTTCAGCGATCCCTGGTACTGGAAGAAACCTTCATCCACTGCACCTTTGAGAATCGCCGTACGCAGCCACTCGTCCAGCGCCGGGCTCAACACGGCCGGCAGGTACTTGGCGGTGTAGCGACCGTCGCCGTCGACCAGGCCGACCCGCAGGTCCATGTAGTCTTCCTGGGTGTGATCGAAATGCAGGCGAATCAGGAAGTCGCCGGCAATCTTGCCCTCTTCGCCCAGCACCTTCAGGTACGGCGCGATCAGGGTGAAACCTTCTTTATCGAGCTTCCAGTTCAACCGCGCATTGGCCTGAATGTACTGCCATGGCTTGGCGAAAATCGGGTCCAGGTGCAAGGAGAAATCCTTGCTGTCCATGCGCAACTCACCCTGCCCGAGATCGCCGCTGATGCTGCCACTGACGTTTCGCGCCGCCGGTGCGCCGTGATAGGCGTCGAAGCCGACCCGATCCAGATTGGCGGCAAAGCTGAACTTGCTGTCATCGGTAGCCGCGGGGCGCAAGTCGATCAGCACGTTGCGCAATACCCCGGTGACCTTGAGCCGCTCGACGGCCGTAGCGACACCTTCCGGAAGCGGCCCCAAAGCGTTCAGTAACGGGGTGAGCGGCGTGAGGTCGATGCGGTCGGCTTGCAGATGCAAAAGCTCTGGCGTCTCGTCGGTCGCCGCGGTTTGTTGAAATTGCAGTTTCGATTCCCAGCGAGTTTCACCCAGGCTCATCGCCAGGGAATCCAGGGTCACCAGCACACCCGTGGAGCTGCGCTGGAAATAGCCGTTAAGCGCCAGATTGTTGATCTGGATTGGCTTGCGCTCGGCGTAGGCGCCCTTGAGTTGCGGTGCGTTCAAACGGATCGCGGCGCTTTGCAGGGCGCCCTCGCTCCAGTTCACCCAGAGCTCGCCACCGGCCTTGATCTCGGAGAAATTCCATTGTTGGGTCAGGTGCTCGGGCAACCATTTCGACCAATCGCTTTGCGGCAGGCTCAAGTAAGCCTCAACCTCGCCGTCCTGCCACTGGCTGGCGCGGATACGGGTACGCAGGCTCATCGCAACCGGCTGGCCATCGGGCAGGGTCAAACGGGCGTCGAGGCGCTGACGCGACACACCGGTTCTCAGATTGAGGCCAACGTAGGTCAGGGTCAGCGGCGGCTGATCCAGTGGCTGCAAGGTCACCTGACTGTCGAGCACCGACAATTGCTGGACCATCTGCATACTATTGAACAACTGCTCCGGGTCCAGCGGCTGATCCTGCCGCACCGGCAATCCTTCCAGCGCCCAATGACCGTCCTCGCCTTCCTTGAGGCTGATCTTCAAGCCGTTGAGCTCCAGATGTGCGATGCGTATTTCGCGCGCCAGCAGGCTGGCCCACAGATCCGGCACCGCGCGCACCTGGTCCAGGCGCAAGGCATTGGAGCCTTCGCCAACCATCACGTCATGAGCCAGCAGAACCGGGGCGAAGCCGCTCCAGTTGCCCTCCAGTTCGCCGATGTGCAGCGGCATGCCCAAGGCGGCGCTGGCTTTGGTTTCGACATCGGCACGGTATTCGGCCACCAGCGGTGTCAGCTCCCGGCCGAGACTGACAAACAGCGCCATCAACACCAAAACCAACGCACACAGGCCCAGACCCCAGCGGGTCAGTGCGGCCAAAATGCGTGTCAGACGCTCCATGTCAGTTGGCTCCCATGGCAAAAATACTGCAAAAAGCTGAGGCCAGCCGTTCTAGTGGAATTGAAATACAACGCTTCAGAGCAGCACCACGTCGTATTGTTCCTGGGAATACATGGTTTCTACCTGAAACCGAATGGTGCGCCCGATAAACCCTTCGAGCTCGGCGACGTTGCCCGACTCTTCATCGAGCAAGCGGTCGACCACTTTCTGGTTCGCCAGCACGCGATAGCCTTCGGCCTGATAGGCACGGGCCTCACGCAGGATTTCGCGGAAGATCTCGTAGCAGACGGTTTCCGGGGTCTTGAGCTTGCCGCGCCCCTGGCAGCTGCTGCACGGTTCGCACAGCACTTGCTCGAGACTTTCGCGGGTGCGCTTGCGGGTCATCTGCACCAGGCCCAGCTCGGTGATGCCGATGATGTTGGTCTTGGCGTGATCGCGCTCCAGTTGCTTCTCGAGGGTGCGCAACACCTGACGCTGATGCTCTTCATCTTCCATGTCGATGAAGTCGATGATGATGATCCCGCCCAGGTTGCGCAGACGCAGTTGACGGGCAATGGCGGTGGCGGCTTCGAGGTTGGTCTTGAAGATGGTTTCTTCGAGATTGCGATGACCGACGAAGGCTCCGGTGTTGACGTCGATGGTGCTCATGGCTTCCGCCGGGTCGACCACCAGATAGCCGCCGGACTTGAGCGGCACTTTGCGCTCCAGGGCTTTCTGGATTTCGTCTTCGACGCCATACAGGTCGAAAATCGGCCGTTCGCCCGGATAATGCTCCAGACGGTCAGCGATTTCCGGCATCAGTTCGGCGACGAACTGTGTGGTTTTCTGGAAGGTTTCCCGGGAGTCGATGCGGATTTTTTCGATCTTCGGGCTCACCAGGTCGCGCAAGGTGCGCAACGCCAGGCCGAGGTCTTCGTAGATCACACTCGGTGCGCTGATGGTTTTGATCTGGGCGTTGATCTGGTCCCAAAGCCTGCGCAGGTAGCGGATATCCATGAGGATTTCATCGGCTCCGGCCCCTTCGGCAGCGGTACGCAGAATGAAACCGCCGGCTTCCTTGATACCTTCTTTCTCCACGCAGTCGGTGACCACTTGCTTGAGGCGTTCGCGCTCGGCTTCGTCTTCGATCTTCAGGGAAATACCGACGTGGGCAGTGCGCGGCATGTACACCAGATAGCGCGACGGGATCGACAGTTGCGTGGTCAGGCGTGCGCCTTTGGAGCCGATCGGGTCCTTGGTGACTTGCACCACCAGGCTTTGGCCTTCGTGAACCAGCGAGCTGATGCTCTCCACCGCCGGGCCTTCGCGCAGGGAAATTTCCGAGGCGTGAATGAATGCGGCGCGGTCTAGCCCGATATCGACGAAGGCGGCCTGCATGCCCGGCAATACCCGAACGACCTTGCCTTTGTAGATGTTGCCGACGATCCCGCGTTTTTGCGTGCGTTCGACATGGACCTCTTGCAGAACACCGTTTTCGACCACCGCCACGCGTGATTCCATCGGCGTGATGTTGATCAGGATCTCTTCACTCATGGCAGGGTCTCGTTCAGGCATGTTCACGATAATGGCCGCATCTTGTCAGTACGACGCTCAGTGCGCGTTAAGGGTTTGCCAACAGGGTATTCCGAAATGGCCGAGCAGTTCTGCGGTTTCGCACAGCGGCAAACCGACCACCGCCGAGTAACTGCCATTGAGCCCGGTAACGAACACCGCGCCCAGCCCTTGAATCCCGTAGCCGCCCGCCTTGTCCCGGGGTTCGCCGCTGGCCCAATAGGCCGCCGCTTCATCGCGGCCGATGGTGCGAAAACGCACCAGACTGCGCACCACCAGAGACTCGCAACGTTCACCATCGTGCACCGCAATCGCCGTCAGCACTTCATGCTCACACCCGGACAACAGCATAAGCATGGCGCACGCTTCGGCTTCATCCACCGGTTTGCCGAGAATTTTCCCGTCCAGCACCACGGCAGTGTCGGCGCCCAGCACGCAGAAATCCGCGTCGGACACGATCGCCCCGCGCCCGACCTCGGCCTTGCCGCGCGCCAGACGCTCGACATAGGCCGATGGGGATTCTTCAGGGAAAGGGGTTTCGTCGATGTCCGCGCTGATGGTGGTGAACGGCACGCCGATCTGAGCGAGCAGTTCACGCCGACGCGGCGAGCCTGAGGCGAGGTACAGCTGTTTCATCAAGACATCTCCCTGTCTAGTGCCCTGTCTCACGAATACTGTTCCTTTTTGGCGAGACAGGGCACCGGGTGCGAGCACATGCCTGACCGAATTAATTGATTTTGTAGCGTCGACGCAAACCGCGCAAACCGAAGCTGATCCAAGGCCAGAGCAACGCACTGACCAGCGCTGGCAACACCAGCGCCAGGGTCGGCTGACGATTACCGGTCAGGGCGCTCAGCCACAACTGAACCAGTTGGGCGAGGCCGAAGATCACCAGGATCACCAGGCTCTGCTGCCACATCGGGAACATGCGCAGGCGCTGCTGCAGCGACAGCACCAGGAATGTAATGAGCGTGAGGATCAATGCGTTCTGGCCCAGCAACGTGCCATACAGCACGTCTTCGGCCAACCCCAGGCACCAGGCCGTCACCATGCCGACTTTCTGCGGCATGGCCAACGCCCAGAAGGCCAACAACAAGGCCAGCCACAAAGGACGCAGGATTTCCATGAATTGCGGCAGCGGTGAAACGCTGAGCAACATGCCGATGGCGAACGTCAGCCAGACCATCCAGCCGTTTCGGGAGGAAGTTGCACCGCCCATTATTCTGTTCCCCCAGTAGTGGCCGGCGCGGCGACAGGCGGTTTGGCAGCAGGCTTCACGGCCGCGGGTTTGGGTTTGGCGGCCGTCGCCGTCGCGGGTGGCTTGGCGGCAGCAGGATGGGACGCAGCAGGTTTGACTGGGGTCGCGGCGGCAGGTGCGGCAGGTGCGGCAGCCGGAGTTGCAGCGGCAGCCGGTACCACCGACGCGGCCGGTTTCGGCACGGTTGCAGGAATGATCGGCCCGCCACCTTGCCGGTCCAGAGCCTCTTGAGCCTGGGCGGCTTCGTTGGCGCGCTCCTCGGCTGTGCGACCATCACTGAACACCAACAGCAAATAACGACTGCGGTTCAGCGCGGCAGTCGGCACCGCACGCACAATGGCAAACGGTTGACCGGAATCGTGGATCACTTCCTTGACCGTCGCTACCGGGTAACCCGCCGGGAAACGCTGACCGAGGCCGGAGCTGACCAGCAGATCGCCTTCCTTAATATCGGCAGTATCGGCCACATGACGCAGCTCAAGGCGTTCCGGGTTGCCGGTGCCGCTGGCAATCGCCCGCAGACCGTTACGGTTCACCTGCACCGGAATGCTGTGGGTGGTGTCGGTCAGCAACAGTACCCGAGAGGTGTACGGCATCAACTCGACCACCTGCCCCATCAGGCCACGGGCATCGAGCACCGGCTGACCGAGGATCACACCGTCGCGCTCACCTTTATTGATGATGATGCGATGGGTAAAGGGGTTGGGGTCCATGCCGATCAACTCGGCCACTTCGACCTTCTCGTTGACCAGCGCGGAAGAGTTGAGCAACTCGCGCAGCCGAACGTTCTGCTCGGTGAGGGCGGCAAGCTTTTGCATGCGGCCCTGCAACAGCAGGTTTTCGGTTTTGAGTTTTTCGTTTTCGGCGACCAGCTCGGTCCGGCTGCCGAATTGGCTGGCCACACCTTGCCATAGCCGCTGTGGCAGGTCGGTGATCCAGTAAGACTGCATCAGCACCAGCGACATTTGGCTACGCACTGGCTTGAGCAGTGTGAAGCGGGCATCGACCACCATCAGCGCGACCGATAGCACGACCAGCACCAACAAGCGCACGCCCAGTGAGGGGCCTTTGGTGAAAAGCGGTTTAATAAGCCGCTCCTCCCAGGCAAATGTTCTCTTTATTCATACGGCATCAAACCGGCCTGGATGCAGACTGACAGAAGATAAACGCCAACAGGCAGCACTGCAAAGTGCTGCCTGCGGGCTCACCAGCATAGATGCATCGGGCGAGATCACTCGCTCGACAGCAGGTCCATGGTGTGTTTATCCATCATTTCCAATGCACGGCCACCGCCGCGAGCAACGCAGGTCAGCGGGTCTTCGGCGACGATCACCGGCAGACCGGTTTCCTGGGCCAGCAACTTGTCGAGGTCGCGCAGCAAAGCGCCACCACCGGTCAGTACCAGACCACGCTCGGCGATATCGGAAGCCAGTTCCGGAGGCGATTGCTCCAGCGCACTTTTCACTGCCTGAACGATAGTGRCCAGCGACTCTTGCAGAGCTTCCAGCACTTCGTTGGAGTTCAGGGTGAATGCGCGTGGAACGCCTTCGGCCAGGTTACGGCCACGAACGTCGACTTCACGAACTTCGCCGCCCGGGTAGGCCGTACCGATTTCCTGTTTGATGCGCTCGGCGGTGGATTCGCCGATCAGGCTGCCGTAGTTGCGACGCACGTAGGTGATGATCGCTTCGTCGAAGCGGTCGCCGCCAACCCGTACGGATTCGGCATAGACCACACCGTTGAGGGAGATCAGCGCGATTTCAGTGGTACCGCCACCGATATCGACAACCATCGAACCGCGAGCTTCTTCAACCGGCAGGCCGGCACCGATCGCAGCAGCCATTGGCTCTTCAATCAGGAACACTTCACGGGCGCCGGCACCGAGGGCCGACTCACGGATGGCACGACGCTCAACCTGGGTGGATTTGCATGGAACGCAGATCAGCACACGAGGGCTAGGCTGCAAAAAGCTGTTTTCGTGAACCTTGTTGATAAAGTACTGCAGCATTTTTTCGCAAACGCTGAAGTCGGCGATCACGCCGTCCTTCATCGGACGAATGGCTGCAATATTGCCCGGCGTACGACCGAGCATGCGCTTGGCCTCGGTGCCGACAGCAACGACACTTTTCTGGTTACCGTGTGTCCGAATAGCCACAACCGATGGCTCATTCAGGACGATACCGCGCTCGCGCACGTAAATAAGGGTGTTGGCAGTGCCCAGGTCAATGGAAAGATCGCTGGAAAACATGCCACGCAGTTTCTTGAACATGGGAAAGGGACCCTAGGCAACGCGTGGGTAAAAAAGTGCGGCAAACTCTAACAACGACAGGGATTTTGGGCAAGGCGCCAATATGTTAAATTGGCTGCTTTTCTGTGCACCAAGCACCACAATCGCGGCCTTGAGACCGTAGATATGCGGTAGTGTTCCGACAATCTAACACACGGACGCGGTCCGTTTTGTTTTCCACTGGAGATTCCCATGGCGCTTGAACGCTCCGACGTGGAAAAAATCGCTCATCTGGCCTGCCTTGGCCTCAATGATGCCGATCTTCCACACATCACTTCGGCCCTGAACAGCATTCTCGGGCTGGTCGACGAAATGCAAGCGGTCAATACCGACGGTATCGAGCCGCTGGCCCACCCACTGGAAGCCAGCCAGCGCCTGCGTGCAGACGTCGTGACCGAGACCAATCATCGCGAGGCCTATCAGTCCATCGCACCAGCGGTCGAAAACGGCCTGTACCTGGTTCCGAAAGTCATCGACTAAAGGGAAAGAGCCTGCAATGCATCAATTGACTCTGGCCGAGATCGCCCGCGGACTCGCCGATAAAAAGTTTTCCTCCGAAGAGCTGACCAAAGTCCTGCTGGCGCGCATCGCCCAGCTCGACCCGCAGCTCAACAGTTTCATCAGCCTCACCGAAGACCTGGCACTGCAGCAGGCGAAAGCCGCTGACGCACGTCGGGCCAACGGTGAGAGCGGCGCCCTGCTCGGTGCGCCGATCGCCCACAAAGATCTGTTCTGCACCCAGGGCATCCGCACCAGCTGCGGCTCGAAGATGCTCGACAACTTCAAGGCGCCGTACGACGCCACCGTGGTCGCCAAACTGGCCGCTGCCGGGGCCGTGACTCTGGGCAAGACCAACATGGACGAATTCGCCATGGGGTCGGCCAACGAGTCGAGCTACTACGGCGCGGTGAAAAACCCGTGGAACCTGGAATATGTTCCGGGCGGTTCGTCCGGCGGTTCCGCGGCGGCGGTGGCCGCTCGTCTGTTGCCGGCGGCAACGGGCACCGACACCGGCGGCTCCATTCGTCAGCCCGCTGCGCTGACCAACCTAACCGGCCTGAAACCGACGTACGGTCGTGTTTCGCGCTGGGGCATGATCGCCTACGCATCCAGCCTCGATCAGGGCGGCCCGCTGGCCCGTACCGCCGAAGACTGCGCGATCCTGCTGCAAGGCATGGCCGGCTTCGACCCGCAGGACTCCACCAGCATCGACGAGCCCGTGCCTGATTACAGCGCCGGCCTCAACGGTTCGCTGCAAGGCCTGCGCATCGGCGTGCCGAAGGAATACTTCAGCGCAGGCCTGGACCCGCGCATCGCCGACCTGATCATGGCCAGCGTTGAAGAGCTGAAAAAGCTCGGCGCCGTGATCAAGGAAATCAGCCTGCCGAACATGCAGCACGCGATTCCTGCGTACTACGTGATCGCCCCGGCGGAAGCGTCCTCCAACCTGTCGCGCTTCGATGGCGTACGTTTCGGCTATCGCTGCGAAGACCCGAAAAACCTGGAAGACCTGTACAAGCGCTCCCGTGGCGAAGGTTTCGGCCCGGAAGTGCAGCGCCGGATCATGGTCGGTGCCTATGCACTGTCGGCCGGTTACTACGACGCCTACTACCTCAAGGCGCAGAAGATCCGTCGCTTGATCAAGAACGACTTCATGGCCGCCTTCAATGAGGTCGACATCATCCTCGGCCCAACCACGCCGAACCCGGCCTGGAAGCTCGGCGCCAAGAACAACGACCCGGTCGCCGCGTATCTGGAAGACGTCTACACCATCACCGCCAACCTCGCCGGTCTGCCGGGCTTGTCCATGCCTGCAGGTTTTGTCGATGGCCTGCCGGTCGGCGTGCAACTGCTCGCCCCGTATTTCCAGGAAGGTCGCCTGTTGAACGTTGCCCATCAGTATCAGCAAAACACTGACTGGCACACCCGCACCCCAACCGGCTTCTGAGGAGAAACACATGCAATGGGAAGTCGTGATCGGGCTGGAGATTCATACCCAGCTCACCACCCGGTCGAAAATCTTTTCCGGTAGTTCCACCACCTTCGGTTCCGAGCCGAACACCCAGGCCAGCCTGGTTGACCTCGGCATGCCCGGCGTATTGCCGGTGCTGAACCAGGAAGCAGTGCGCATGGCGGTGATGTTCGGCCTGGCCATCGATGCCGAGATCGGTCAGCACAACGTGTTCGCCCGCAAAAACTACTTCTACCCGGACCTGCCCAAGGGCTATCAGATCAGCCAGATGGAATTGCCGATCGTCGGCAAGGGCCACCTGGACATCGCCCTCGAAGACGGCACGGTCAAACGCGTCGGCATCACTCGCGCGCACCTGGAAGAAGACGCCGGTAAAAGCCTGCACGAAGAATTCAGCGGCGCCACCGGCATCGACCTGAACCGTGCCGGCACGCCGTTGCTGGAAATCGTTTCCGAGCCGGACATGCGCAGCGCCAAGGAAGCCGTGGCTTACGTCAAGGCTATCCACGCGCTGGTACGCTACCTGGGCATCTGCGACGGCAACATGGCCGAAGGCTCGCTGCGTTGCGACTGCAACGTGTCGATCCGTCCGAAAGGCCAGGCCGAGTTCGGTACTCGCTGCGAGATCAAGAACGTTAACTCGTTCCGCTTCATCGAGAAGGCGATCAATAGCGAAGTGCAACGCCAAATCGAACTGATCGAAGACGGCGGCAAAGTGATCCAGCAAACCCGCCTGTACGATCCGAACAAGGACGAAACCCGTCCGATGCGCAGCAAAGAGGAAGCCAACGACTACCGTTACTTCCCCGACCCGGACCTGCTGCCGGTGGTCATCGAGGACTCGTTCCTCAACGAGGTGCGCGCCACCCTGCCGGAACTGCCGCCGCAGAAACGCGAGCGTTTCCAGCAGCAGTTCGGTTTGTCGGTGTATGACGCCAGCGTACTGGCCACCAGCCGCGAACAAGCCGATTACTTCGAGAAAGTCGTGAGCATCAGTGGCGACGCCAAACTGGCGGCCAACTGGGTCATGGTTGAACTGGGCAGCCTGCTGAACAAGCAAGGCCTGGACATCGACCAGTCGCCGGTTTCGGCCGAGCAACTGGGCGGCATGCTGTTGCGCATCAAGGACAACACTATCTCCGGCAAGATCGCCAAAGTGGTGTTTGAAGCCATGGCCAACGGCGAAGGCAGCGCGGACGAAATCATCGACAAACGCGGCCTCAAGCAAGTGACCGACACCGGCGCGATCTCGGCGGTACTGGACGAAATGCTCGCGRCCAACGCCGAACAGGTCGAACAGTACCGCGCGGCAGACGAAGCCAAACGCGGCAAGATGTTCGGCTTCTTCGTCGGCCAGGCCATGAAAGCCTCCAAAGGCAAGGCCAACCCGCAACAGGTCAACGAACTGCTTAAAAGCAAGCTCGAAGGCTGATGAGAATGGAGCCAACTCTCAATATTGGCTCCATTCCTTGTGGCGAGGGAGCTTGCTCCCGCTGGTCTGCGAAGCAGGCCCAAATCGGCAACCGCACTCTTTCAGCGAGAATGCATCAGCCGATTTTGCGACCGCTTCTCGGTCGAGCGAGAGCAAGCTCCCTCGCCACATTTATTTTGGGAGCCGTCCAAATGAAACGTCTGCTCAGCGCTTGCGCCTTACTCTCTCTGCTGGCCGGTTGTGCCAGTACCGACACCATCGATCCACACGGCTACGACAAGACCGGCACGGCTTCGTATTACGGTGCCAAGCACCATGGCAAAAACACCGCCAGCGGTGAGCGTTTCAACCAGCATGGCCTGACCGCTGCCCATCGCCAGTTGCCATTCGGCACCCGGGTGAAGATTACCAACCTGAATAACGACAGATCCTGCGTGGTACGCATCAACGACCGTGGACCGTATTCTCGCGGGCGCCTGATCGACGTGTCCCGTGAAGCGGCCGAACAGTTGGGCATGCTGCGCAGTGGCACCGCGAAGGTTCGCGTGCAAGCCCTCGACGACTGATAGATGGAGCGCTGACTATTTTCGGACTGGCCGATTTACCCCTGATCAGCGTGATTGAATTGCTCTGCGGTCTGTTTTTATTGATCGCCGGCGCCGAACTGATGGTGCGCGCCGCGGTACGCCTGGCCGCGCGCCTGCATGTGCGGCCGCTGATCATCGGCCTGACCATCGTGGCCCTCGGCAGCAGCGCACCGCAGATGGCGGTCAGCTTGCAAGCCACCCTGGCGCAAAACGCCGACATCGCCGTCGGTAGCGTGATCGGCAGCAGCATCTTCAACATCCTCGTCACCCTCGGGCTCTCGGCGCTGATTACTCCATTGCGGGTTTCGCGACAATTGGTGCGTCTGGATATTCCACTGATGATCGGCGCCAGCCTGCTGGTGTTCGTACTGGCGTGGAACAAAGAACTGAATCGGGTCGACGGCATGATGCTGCTGGCCGCGCTGGCGCTGTACCTGGGCTTGCTGCTGCGCCAGTCGCGGCACTCGACCCGTCCGCCATCAGGGGCTCATGAAGCGTCGCAGGCACCGTGGTTCAGCAGCCTGCTGATGATTGTCGCCGGGCTGGCGATGCTGGTGTTCGCCGGGCACTTGTTGCTCGGCGCCGCGGTGGCGGTCGCGACCGACCTGGGGTTGTCGGAGCGGATCATCGGCCTGACCATCGTCGCCGTCAGCACCTCCCTGCCGGAACTGGCCACTTCGTTGATCGCCGCGCTGCGCGGTCAGCGGGACATCGCGGTGGGCAACGTGATCGGCAGCAACCTGTTCAACCTCTTGGGCGTGCTCGGGCTGACCGCATTGATCGCGCCATCACCACTGTCGGTCTCGCCCAACGCGCTGGATTTCGATTTGCCGGTGATGCTTGGAGTCGCGCTGCTGTGCCTGCCTGTGTTCTATTCCGGCTACCGGGTGACCCGCGCCGAAGGCCTGCTGTTTTTGGGCTTGTACCTGGCCTATGGGCTGCACGTGGTGTCGTTCACCGCGGGCATGCCACTGGCCGGCAAGCTTGAACACCTGATGCTGTTTTTCGTCCTGCCAGCGCTGGTGGCGTTTTTGCTGTTCACCTCGCTTCGCGCCTGGCGTCGCCAACACCACAAGAGGGAAATGCCATGAGCACTGATAAGAAGCCTGGGGTTGAAATCCGCCGCCAAGTGATGGGCGACGCGTTCGTCGACCGCGCCCTGGGCAACGCCACCGAATTCACCCAGCCGCTGCAGGACTTCGTCAATGAG
Source organism: Pseudomonas sp. 05N433 (assembly GCF_056396925.1). Lineage (NCBI taxonomy): Bacteria > Pseudomonadati > Pseudomonadota > Gammaproteobacteria > Pseudomonadales > Pseudomonadaceae > Pseudomonas > Pseudomonas sp. 05N433. Next base: position 149,023 of record NZ_JBFTML010000014.1, read on the forward strand.
CACGCCTGGGGCGGCGTGTGGAACCGTGAAGGTTTGCCGCTGAAAACCCGCAGCCTGATCACTCTCGCTGCGCTGACCGCGTTGAAGTGCCCGCAAGAATTGAAAGGCCATGTGCGCGGTGCGTTGAACAACGGTTGCACGGTGGAAGAGATTCGCGAAGCGCTGCTGCATTGCGCGGTGTATGCCGGTGTGCCGGCGGCGATCGATGCATTTCGGGCGGCGCAGGAAGTGATCGACACCTATCAGAAGCCGGAGTAGGCGACCTGAAGAACGCCGCAAATCCCGAGGTTAGATCCACCCACCCCACTGCAACAAAAAGATCCCGATGTTGGTGGTGACCGCCGCCATCAGTGTAGTAATCACGATGATCGCCGCCGCCAGCTCATGATTGCCATTGGCCTGCCGGGCCATGACGAAACTGGCCGCGGCGGTCGGGCTGCCGAAGTACAGAAACAGAATCCCCAACTCCGCCCCACGAAAGCCCCAGAGCCAGGCGCCGAGTGTCGCCAGTACCGGCAGGCCGATCATCTTCACCAGACTTGAACTCAGCGCCATCGTGCCGCTTTTGCGCATTGCCGCCAGCGACAACGTGCCACCGATGCAGATCAATGCCAATGGCAAGGTGGTTTGCGCCAAATATTGACCGGACCTCTCCAGCCATCCCGGCAAGCCGATCTGGAACCAGGCAAATGGTGCGGCTGCAATCACACTGATGACCAGCGGATTGGCCATCACACTTTTGCAGATGCTCCACGGATCAGACTTGATCACCGGGCTATAGACCGCCAGCACAATGGTTGAGAGCGTGTTGTAAAACAGGATCACCAGCGCCGCGAGAATCGCCCCAAGGGAAATGCCATAGTCGCCGTACATGCTCGCCGCCAGGGCCAGGCCGATTACCCCGTTATTGCCGCGAAACGCGCCTTGGGTGTAAATGCCCCGATCTTCCCGCGGGCATTTCCAGATCGCCCAACCCCAGGCAATTGCAAAACACATCAGGGTCGCGACCGAGAAGTAGATCAGCAGCGCCGGTTGCAACGCAGCGTGCAGGTCGGCATGCAAGATGCCCAGAAACAGCAACGCCGGCATGGTGACATTGAACACCAGGGCCGACGCAGTATGGATGAAGTTGTCGTTGATCCAGTCGATGCGCTTGAGCAGCACACCCAGAAACAGCATGGCAAACACCGGCGCAGTGATGTTCAGGGTTTCGAGGAAAATAGCCAGCATGCCGGGGGAACCTTGGGTGGGCGTCGTTAGGGGGCTAATGATAAGCCACCGGAGACGTCGGCGTCTGGTAGACCGTCTTCGCAGGCTTGCCCGCGAAGACGTCCTGATAAACGCCAAATTAACCTCAGGTTACTTACCGATAGAAATCTTCGGCGCCCAAGTCAGCCATTCATCTTCAAACTTGTCGAACAGCGGAAACGTTTGCTCGGGCCGCGCCGGGACACCCATGCGGTCGCCATCCGGTGTGGCAAAGGCGATACCGCCCTGGATCAGCGTCTCCAGCGATTCGGTGCGTATGGTTGCGCCTTTGAACAAGCCGTAGTCAAAACCAAAACCACTGGTGTTCCAGAACCGCGTGCCACTGCGCACCAATGGCGCGTACTTCGGCTCGATCAGGATGTGTACCAACACTCGATCCGCCGTCTGGCCCAGCTCATAGCCAGTCACCTTGCCCACCGTGATTTCGCGATAGGTGACGGGCACACCGGTCTTCAGCGAGCCTCGACGAGCTGCACTCAATACCAGGCTCAAACCGGCCTCTTCCTTGGCGGTTTCCGGAGGATTGGTCAGCGCTACGAAGTCCTTTTGCGGACCGAGATTCTTCGGCGCCGGTTGCACTTCGATGTACTGCCCGGTCACCAGCGTCTCAAGGTTGGACGTCTTGATCAGACCTAATTCAGGTTTGACCACCCAGAACTGACTGCCCACTCGAGCGATACGCTCCGGCACTTCCGTGATTCGCGCAGTCAGCAGCACCGATTGCAGGTCGTCGCTGAGGTCGACGTCTTCGACCTTGCCGACGTCGAGGCCTTTGAACCGGATCGGCGTGCCCGTGCGCAGACCATCGGCGCGATCGACCTTGATGGTCACCACGGCGCCTTTCTGGTTTGCCTCTTCATGACTGGCGAACAGACGGAAACGTGGAATGCGCTTCTGCAACGGCGCTTTGGCTTCCGGGGTTTCGAAAGCAATGCCGCCGGCCATCAGGCTTTGCAAAGACTCACTTTTGACCTGGATGCCGCCGGTCAGTCCACCCGTCAGCGTAATACCGCTGGCATTCCAGAAGCGCGTCGAGGCGTTGACCAGCCCCTCGTATTCCTTCTCGATGTGCACACCGATCATCAGCTGTTTTTTAGTGCGAGAGAACTGGTAGCTCTGCACCGAACCCACCTTGACCTGCTTGTAGAGAATCGGACTGCCGACTTCCAGTGAGCCGAGGTTTTCGGTGAACAGCACCAGATGCAGGCCCGGCGAACGCAGATCCAGCGGCGGAGCCTTGGCCCGTGCTTCGAACTCGCGCTGCGGTGCGCCACCCTTGTCGCCAGGGCGCACGGCGATGTAGTTACCTTTGACCAATGCTTCCAGACCGGTGATACCGGCAAGCGAAATTGATGGTTTGACCACCCAGAACTGTGTGCCGGTGACCAGGTAATCCTCAGCCAATGGGTCGAGCGTCAGCTCGGCGGTTGCACTGGAGAGGTCCGGGTCAATCTTGAGCGCTTTCAGATTGCCGACCTGAATGCCTTTGTACATCACCGGTGTACGACCGGCCTGCAGGCCTTCGAAATCGCTGAGTTTGACCTTGACCCGAATACCGGCGGCGGCTGCATCGAAGTCTTCGTAGAGACGGAACGGCAGGCTTGGATCGGTGGGCGGGCTGTCCTTGCGGTTTTCCGGTGTAGCAAACGCAATACCACCAGCGACGATGCTGGCGAGGGACTCGCTACGCACTTTCACACCGGACAGGTTGGCATCGATGCTGATACCGCTGGCATTCCAGAAACGCGTGTGTTTGCGTACCAGGCTGGCGTAGGTCGGTTCGATGAAGACTTTGAGTTCAACGGTGTTCTGGTCCGCGGACAGCAAATAGCTTTTGATCTGACCGACCTGGATCTGCTTGTAGAACACCGGGCTGCCGCGATTCAGCGAACCGAGACGATCAGCCTTGATGGTCAGGTGCAGACCAGGCTTGGCGTCCGACAGCGGCGGCTCTTCGGCCAGGGCCTTGAACTTGCGGGTCGGTTCGCCCTCTCCCGGGCTGACAGCCACATAGTTACCCGAGACCAGCGTCTCCAGGCCCGTGATACCGGCCAGGGTTACGCTCGGCTTGACCAGCCAGAAACGCGTGCTGGTTCTGAGGTATTGCTCCACGTCCTTATTCATCTCGATGGTGGCGATCACGCCTTTGGAGCTGCCTTCGTCATCGAGTGTGAGGGCTTTCACCTTACCGACCGACATACCTTTGTAAACGACTTCGGTCTTGTTGGCCTGAATACCTTCGCCGCTTTCGAAGCGCACATGGATCTCAATGCCTGTCTCGCTATAGGCACGCCAGGCGAGCCAACCGCCAATGAGCAAGGCGATCAGGGGCAATACCCAAATGGCAGACCAGTTAGAGGCCGGTCGGGTTTTCGCTGTAGGCAAATCAGTCATGGTCGTCGTCCGACTCCGTGTTATCCCAAATCAGTCGGGGATCGAAAGTTACTGCGGCAAGCATCGTCAGAATCACCACACAGGCGAAGGCGATGGCGCCAAGGTTGGCTTCGACGCTGGCTAGCCGTCCGAAATTCACAACCGCCACCAGGATGGCGATCACAAAAATATCCAGCATCGACCAGCGGCCGATGAACTCGATAAAGCGGTACATCCATATACGTTGGCGCGCGGAGAGTGGCTGGCGGCGCTGCACCGAAAACAGCAGCAACCCGATGCCCACCAGTTTGAACGTAGGAACCAGAATACTGGCGATAAAAACCACAGCCGCGATTGGAATCATGCCGTGCTGAACCAGTTGGATCACGCCGGACATGATGGTGCTCGGATCACCCTGCCCCAGGGAACTGACGGTCATGATCGGCAGCACATTGGCCGGGATGTAAATAATCGCAGCGGTGACCAGCAGCGCCCAGGTACGCATCAGGCTGTTCGGTCGGCGCGCATGAACCAACGCACCACAGCGGGTGCAGACCTGCTCGTCGGTGCCAGCTTCCTGCTTGTTCAACTCGTGGCATTCGGCACAAATCAGAATGCCCGCATCAATCGCCCGCATGGGCATCTTCTCCTGATAATGCCTGCCAGATCTGGTGCGGCGACATCACCACTTCCAGCCAGACCTGGACCAACAACAAACTGATGAAGCACGCCAAACCAAGACCTACGGTAATCGCCGCCATATCGGCCAATTTGACGATCGCGACCAGCACGCCCATGAGGTAAACCTCAAGCATCCCCCAATCCCGAAGATGGTGATAAATGCGGTAGAGCAGCAAACCGTAGCTGCGTCCGATATTGAATCGGATACTCAGCAGCACCACCAATTGGCAGAGCAGCTTGAGCAGCGGAATCCCCATGCTGCAGAGAAATACGACTGCTGCTACGCCCTGCATACCGGTATCGAACAAACCGAGAACACCGCTCCAGACAGTGTCATTCGATGACTGCCCGAGTAGATGGAGTTGCATGATGGGTAAAAAGTTCGCGGGGATATACAACAACAGTGCGGCAATGACCAAGGCGAGACTGCGCTGCACGACATTGTGCCGATGGGCATACAGCTCATAACCGCAGCGTGGACAAATGGCCTTCTCACCATGGGCGAGTTCAGGCTTGCGCATCAGCAAGTCGCACTCATGACACGCCACCAAACCGTCCAGTGGTAAATCTGACAGCCTAGGGGCGTCAACCGGATCTGGCATAAAGGCTCTGGCTCCAAAAATGTTGGACCTATTCTAGTGTCCTGACTCGAAAATAACTGTGCATTTTTGTGTTGCCAGAGAAGTAGACTTTTTCTGCGGGCAAAACAAAACCCCTACCTGCATACGCAGATAGGGGTTTCGGAATTTAATCTTGACGATGACCTACTCTCACATGGGGAAACCCCACACTACCATCGGCGATGCATCGTTTCACTTCTGAGTTCGGGATGGGATCAGGTGGT
>NZ_JBFTML010000015.1:0-92135 GCF_056396925.1 Pseudomonas sp. 05N433
GGGCAATGAAGTGGTCGTGATGAAGAGGGTTGCCAGCACGACTTACATGATTGGTTCGGCTCGCTATGAGCCTGAAGGAAACAAGACCTTATTGACGCTGATGGGAGCACCGGAGGGCGTGGAGATCGAATTATGAAAACGATAAGTGCAAAAATGCAGGTAGATCACCCTGTGACCGAAGGCGTTTTGGACGAAGCGATCGAGAGTGGCGAGTTACGCCGTCGCAGTGGATTGAATGCAACGACGGTGATCTTTCTCGATCCATGTCTCGCCGTCGGTTTCGAGGATGGCAGCGGTGTGTTGTTGCCAGTGAAAAACTATCCAGAGTTCGATGGTTTTGAGACCGAGGATTTCGCCGGTTTGAAAATCGGTTTCGCCGGAGCCGCGCTTTGCCATGAAGGCAAGGACCTGCAGGTGTCCATCGCCGGTTTGATTTCGGCGAGCAAACCGCTGATGGATATGGCGGCCTCGGTGATCGCCTCGCGCAATGGTCGTCTGAGCAGCGCCGCCAAAGCCGAGGCAGCTCGGGCCAACGGCAAGAAGGGCGGTCGCCCACGCAAGGTCGATACGGCTCTTTGATCGCCCACAAAAAAGCCGTCCCAGGGACGGCTGATTTGTAGGGGGAAGCAATCAACGACGGGTCAACAACACTCCGGATTCCATGTGATGGGTCCACGGGAACTGGTCGAACATCGCGCATTGAGTAATGCGGTGAGTGTCGTTCAGTTGGGCGATGTTGGCCGCGAGGGTTTCCGGGTTGCAGGAAATGTAGAGGATGTTGTCGAAGCGCCGGGTCAGTTCGCAAGTATCCGGGTCCATGCCGGCGCGGGGCGGATCGACGAACACGCTACCGAACTCGTAGCTCTTGAGGTCGATGCCGTGCAGGCGACGGAACGGGCGAACTTCGTTCAGGGCTTCGGTCAATTCTTCGGCAGACAAACGCACCAGCGTGACGTTATCCACCGCGTTTTCGCTCAGGTTGCTGAGCGCTGCGTTGACCGAGGTCTTGCTGATTTCGGTGGCCAGCACTTTGCGCACGCGCGTAGCGAGCGGCAAAGTGAAGTTGCCGTTGCCGCAATACAGCTCCAGCAAGTCGTCGGAACGATCGCCAAGGGCGTCATACGCCCAGTTGAGCATCTTCTGGTTCACCGTGCCGTTGGGTTGGGTGAACGCGCCTTCCGGCTGGCGATAGCTGAAGGTGCGGCCGCCGACTTCAAGTTGCTCGACCACGTAATCGTGACCGATCACTTCGCGTTTGCCCTTCGAGCGACCGATGATGCTGACGTTCAGGTCGGCTGCCAGCTTCGACGCCGCCGCGTGCCAGTGCTCGTCCAGCGGGCGGTGGTAGCACAGGGTGATCATCGCATCGCCGGCCAGCGTGGTCAGGAACTCCACTTGGAACAGTTTGTGGCTCAGGGCTGCACTCGCTTGCCACGCCGCCTTGAGCTGCGGCATCAACTGGTTGATGCGCAGGCTTGCGATCGGGAACTCTTCGATCAGGATCGGCGTGCGTTTGTCTTCCTGGGAAAACATTGCGTAGTGGCGCTCGCCGGCTTCACGCCACAGGCGGAATTCGGCACGCAGGCGGAAGTTTTTCAGCGGCGAATCGAACACCGCAGGCTCGGGCGCACCGAACGGGGCCAGCAGATCACGCAGGCGCGTGACCTTTTCTTCGAGCTGAACGGCGTAGGCCTGGGAATCAAAAGTCATGCGTTGAACCAACCTAACTTGATCACGAACAGAATCGACAGAACCACCAACGCCGAGTTCAGCTCACGGCCACGGCCGGACAGCAACTTGATGGCGGTCCAGGAAATGAATCCGAACGCGATGCCGTTGGCGATGGAGTAAGTGAATGGCATAGCCAGCGCGGTGACTACCACTGGCGCGGCAACGGTGATGTCGTCCCAGTCTATTTCCGCCAGCCCCGAGGTCATCAATACGGCGACGAACAGCAAGGCAGGTGCGGTGGCGAAGGCCGGTACGCTGGCGGCCAGTGGTGCGAAGAACAGCGCCAGCAGGAACAGAATCGCCACCACGACGGCGGTCAGGCCGGTGCGGCCACCGGCACTCACGCCGGCTGCGGATTCGATATAGCTGGTGGTAGTCGAGGTGCCCAGCAACGAGCCGGCCATGGCCGCGGTGCTGTCGGCGATCAGGGCACGACCCATTTTCGGCATGTGGCCGTCCTTGCCCATCAGGCCGGCGCGCTTGGCGACGCCGATCAGGGTGCCGGAGTTGTCGAACAGATCGACAAAGAGGAACGCGAAGATCACGCTGACCAGACCGATGTCCAGTGCGCCTTTGATGTCCAGTTGCAGGAAGGTCGGTGCCAGCGACGGTGGCATCGACATCACGCCGCCGAACGGGCTGAAGCCCAGCAGGATGGAAACGATGGTCACCGACAGAATGCCGATCAGCACCGCACCGCGCACTTTCAGGGCCTCCAGGGCAACGATCAGGGCAAAGCCCAGGGTTGCGAGGATCGGCGCCGGTTGCTTCAGGTCGCCGAGGCCGACCATGGTCGCCGGGTTGCTGACGACGATGCCGGCGTTGTGCAGGGCGATCAGTGCCAGGAACAGGCCGATGCCGGCGGCAATCGCCGAACGTAGCGCCAACGGGATGCTGTTGATGATCCATTCACGGATGCGGAAGATCGACAGCAGGAAAAACATCACCGCCGAGAGGAACACCGCACCCAGCGCCACTTGCCAGGTGTGGCCCATGTGCAGGACCACGGTGTAGGTGAAGAAGGCGTTCAGGCCCATGCCCGGTGCCAGGGCGATCGGGTAGTTGGCGATCAGGCCCATGGTCGTCGAGCCGATGGCGGCTGCCAGACAGGTGGCGACAAACACCGCGCCTTTGTCCATGCCGGTCTCGCCGAGGATGCTCGGGTTGACGAACAGAATGTAGGCCATGGCCAAAAAGGTCGTGACGCCCGCCAGAATCTCGGTCCGCACGTTGGTGTTGTGTGCCTTGAGTTGAAACAGCCTTTCCAGCATGTCTGCTCCCCGTGGCGCGCCCGGCGCCGTGAATGTATCGACCTCAACAGCAAAGCACAGACCGCCGTAGGCGCCTGGGAATTTTCTGTGGGTCGGAAAAAGCCGCGCATCATACCAGCAGCGTGGAGCCATGGCTGCTTATGGCTGCGATCGTCGTCGATGTTTTGCCAAAAAGGGAACTGCGCCATACTGCGCGCTGTTTTTTTAGGGCAGGGAAGGGCGGAATATGAAGTACATGAGCACGCGCGTGGTTGCCGTATTCACGATGTTGATCGCGTTGTTCCTGGGTGCCCAAACCGCCTCGGCAGCGTCGGCTCCACCACTGAGTCAGGTCAAGGTGCTCAAGGTCGAGTCGCCCAACTGTGGCTTTGAAGATATTGCGGACAAGCAGGAGCAGACCCGTTGCGATCACCAGGGGCCGAACATCAAGGTGTACGTGCTGGAAGTCGGTTACGGTCGCGAAGCCCATGTTGCCCTGGACGGTTTCGAAGTGGATGGCACCCGGACCCCTGTCTGTGCTTTTGATACCGGCAACCTGACCGAGTGCTCAGCCGGGAAAAAAACTGTCGGCTATCTGTACATCTTCAACCTGGCAGGCAAGCAGGACGGCATCTTCACATTCAGCAACACCTCCATCAACGCGCCGGGCAACACGATGTCGACGCAGCTTTACATCAAGTAACGGCCAGGCTCGAACAAGGGGCAGGAAAGCTGACTACGCTTTAAAGATCATTCTCTGGACCGCGCCCATGACCTTTAGAGCCCTGATTACCCTCGCCGAGGGCATCGACGATCTGCAAACCGTGACCCTGATCGATGTTCTGCGCCGCGCCAAGGTTGAAGTGGTGGTGGCCAGTATCGAGTCGCGGCGCATGCTGACCTGCGCTCGCGGCACCCGCCTGACCGCCGATGCGATGCTGGTCGATTTGCTGGCCCAACCCTTCGACTTGATCGTTTTGCCCGGCGGCGCCGTGGGGGCGCAGCATTTGGCGGCCCACCAACCCCTGCAACAATTGATCAAGGACCAGGTCGCCGCCGGGCGCTTGTTCGCCGGCATTGCCGAAGCGCCGGCGCTGGCGCTGCAGACTTTTGGCGTGCTGCGTCAGCGGCGCATGACGTGCCTGCCTTCCGTCAGCCATCAATTGTCGGGCTGCAACTTCGTCGATCAACCGGTGGTGGTCGATGGCAACTGCATCACCGCCCAGGGTTCGGGCGCCGCACTGGAGTTTGCGCTGACGCTGGTGGAGCAACTCTGCGGCAAAGCCACGCGGTCGGCGGTGGCGGGGGAATTGCTGGTGTAGAAGACGGCTTCAGGCCCTGACCTCTTCCACTGGCACATGCATGCGGTCGCGGTTGGCCAGGGTCGGGAACAGTCTGACCCAGGCCCCGGTCACTATCAGTGTGCCGATGCCGCCCATCACCACGGCCGGTACGGTGCCGAACCAGTGGGCCGTCAAGCCAGACTCGAATTCGCCGAGCTGATTCGAAGCACCGATGAACAAGCCATTCACGGCACTGACCCGGCCGCGCATCTCGTCCGGGGTTTCCAGCTGCACGAACGAGGCGCGGATCACCATGCTGATCATGTCTGCCGCGCCTAAAACCACCAACACAGCGAGAGAGAACCAGAACGAAGTCGACAGGCCGAAAGCGATGGTCGCCACGCCGAATACACCCACGGCGGTAAACATCACCCGTCCGACGTTGCGTTCCACGGCAAATCGCGCCAGAAACAGCGACATCAGCAGTGCGCCCACCGCCGGGGCCGAACGCAGCAGGCCCAGACCCCAAGGGCCGGTCAGCAGAATATCTTTGGCGAACACCGGCAGCAGCGCAGTCGCGCCACCCAGCAAGACGGCAAACAGATCCAGGGAAATCGCCCCGAGAATATCCGGACGGCTGCGAATGAAGCGGATGCCTGCGAGCAGCGAATCCAGGGTTGCCTTGCCCTTGTTCAACGGTGTCTGCCGAGCCGGTAGGTTAAGCATCAGCGCACAGGCGATGAGGTAGAGGATCACCGTCGGGCCATACACCCAGACGCTGCCGAAGGCGTAAAGCAAACCGCCCAGCGCCGGGGCAACGATGGTGGCCGATTGCTGCGCAGATTGCGCGGCAGCAACCGCGCGCGGGAATAAGGCACTGGGCACGATGCTCGGCAGCAAGGCCTGGGTGGTTGGCATCTCGAAGGAGCGGGCGGCGCCGAGCAGGAATGCGAGGATGAAGATCATCTCCCGGGTGACTTGGTCAGTCGCGCTGCCGATGGCCAGCGACAGGGCGATCAGCGCTTGCACGGACTGACAGATCGCCGCGACCTTGCGCCGGTCATAGCGATCCGCCACATGCCCGGTGTGCAGCATGAACAACACCCGCGGGGCAAATTCCACCAGACCCACCAGACCCAGATCGAGCACGTTGCCGGTCAGTTGATACAGATTCCAGCCGATGGCCACGGTCAGCATTTGAAAACCGCTGGCGGTAAATACCCGAGCCAGCCAGAACGCAATAAAAGGGCGGTGATGACGTAACAGCAGGGGCGCTTGGCTGGGCATCTGAAGGCAAGTCTGGGTGAGGGGAAGGGCGAGATTATCACCAACCTGTAACCAGGAGTTGCGAGCACGGAAAATTTAGTTAGCTAGACACCGATCTCTCAGAACATACAAATTCCCTGTGGCGAAGGAGCTTGCTCCCGCTGGGATGCGAAGCAGCCCCGAACCTGCTACCCCACACCACAGGCACATCGCGTTACCCGATTTTACGACTGCTGCGCAGCCGAGCGGGAGCAAGCTCCCTCGCCACAGGGAATGCATTGCAACGCATGACCAAACCCGTGAGGCAACCTGTCACGCGGCAATAGACCACACCGTCCATCGGTAAAAATGCGACTACTCTTTCAACGTTGCTTGATCCAGATCAAGACCCTTCGTGGAAATGATCCGGAGGCCAGATGGCCAGATTCCCTACGTTGTGATGATGGTAGAAAAAGAACGAGTTCAAATTCGCCACACTCCATAACCGTGGGGGCAGTGGGTGCAGGCCGCGAGCCTTCAGCCAGTATTACCTGACAGAGGAAGACTTATGTTCGGTTTGGAGGCACTTGATCTCGCCCGGATTCAGTTCGCGTTCACCATTTCGTTCCACATCCTGTTCCCGGCCATCACCATTGGCCTGGCGAGTTACCTGGCGGTACTCGAAGGCCTGTGGCTGAAGACGCACAACGACACTTACCGCGATCTGTACCATTTCTGGTCGAAGATCTTTGCCGTCAACTTCGGCATGGGCGTGGTGTCCGGCCTGGTCATGGCCTATCAGTTCGGCACCAACTGGAGCCGCTTCTCGGATTTCGCCGGTTCCGTGACCGGGCCGTTGCTGACCTACGAGGTACTCACTGCGTTCTTCCTCGAAGCCGGCTTCCTCGGCGTCATGCTGTTCGGCTGGAACAGGGTCGGGCGCAAGCTGCACTTCTTCGCCACCGTCATGGTCGCCATCGGTACCCTGATCTCGACCTTCTGGATTCTCGCCTCCAACAGCTGGATGCAGACCCCGCAGGGCTACGAAATCGTCAACGGCCAAGTCATTCCAGTGGACTGGCTGGCGATCATTTTCAACCCGTCGTTCCCTTACCGCCTGATGCACATGGCCACGGCGGCGTTCGTCGCTACCGCCTTCTTCGTCGGTTCGTCGGCGGCCTGGCATTTGCTGCGCGGCAAGGACAACCCGGCCATCCGCACCATGCTCTCGATGGCCATGTGGATGGCACTGATCGTGGCGCCGATTCAAGCCGTCATCGGTGACTTCCACGGCCTCAATACCCTCGAGCACCAGCCGGCGAAAATCGCTGCGATTGAAGGTCACTGGGAAAATGTCGGCGATGAGCCGACCCCGTTGATCCTGTTCGGCTGGCCGGACATGAAAGCCGAAAAGACCAAATTCGCGGTCGAGATTCCGTACCTGGGCAGCTTGATCCTGACCCACACCCTGGACAAACAGGTGCCGGCGCTCAAGGAGTTCCCGCCTGAAGACCGGCCGAATTCGACCATCGTGTTCTGGTCGTTCCGGGTCATGGTCGGCCTGGGTTTCCTGATGATCTTCACCGGTTTGTGGAGCCTGTGGCTGCGCAAGCGCGACACGCTGTATACCTCGCGTCCGTTCCTGTATCTGGCACTGTGGATGGGCCCATCCGGCCTGATCGCGATTCTCGCTGGCTGGTTCACCACTGAAATCGGCCGTCAGCCGTGGGTGGTCTACGGCTTGATGCGCACGGCGGATGCGTCCTCCGGGCACAGCTTCGTGCAGATGAGCATCACCTTGATCATGTTCGTCGTGGTGTATTTCGCGCTGTTTGGTGCCGGTCTTGGCTACATGATGCGCCTGGTGCGCAAAGGGCCGAAGATCGACGAAGGCAAGGAAACCAACGAAGGCGGTCCTGGCCAGAAGCGCACGCCGGCCCGTCCGCTGTCCGCCGCCGACGACAACGGTGACGGCGATCACAACCACAGCCTGACCAAGGAGATTTGAATCATGGGTATTGATCTTCCGCTGATCTGGGCCGTGATCATCATCTTCGGCATCATGATGTACGTGGTCATGGACGGCTTCGACCTGGGGATCGGGATTCTTTTTCCGTTCATCAAGGGCAAGACCGACCGTGACGTGATGATGAACACCGTCGCCCCGGTCTGGGACGGCAACGAAACCTGGTTGGTATTGGGCGGCGCGGCATTGTTCGGCGCCTTCCCGCTGGCCTATTCGGTGGTGCTCTCGGCGTTGTACCTGCCGCTGATTTTCATGCTGATCGGGCTGATTTTCCGTGGCGTGGCCTTTGAGTTTCGCTTCAAGGCCAAGGACGCCAAGCGCCACTTGTGGGACAAGGCATTCATCGGTGGTTCGATCGCCGCGACCTTCTTCCAGGGCGTGGCATTGGGTGCGTTCATCGATGGGCTGCCGGTGGTCAATCGTCAGTTTGCCGGTGGTTCACTCGACTGGCTGACGCCGTTCACGATGTTCTGTGGCGCGGCGCTGGTCGTGGCTTATGCGCTGCTCGGTTGCACCTGGCTGATCATGAAGACCGAAGGCAAGCTGCAGGAGCAGATGCATGACCTGGCGCGACCATTGGCCTTCGTGTTGCTGGCGGTGATTGGCATCGTCAGCGTCTGGACGCCGTTGGCCCACGCCGAGATCGCCGCACGCTGGTTCACCCTGCCTAATCTGTTCTGGTTCCTGCCGGTGCCGATTCTGGTGCTGGTAACTTTGTACGGTCTGATTCGCGCGGTGGCTCGCAATGCGCATTACACGCCATTCCTGCTGACCCTGGTGCTGATCTTCTTAGGCTACAGCGGTTTGGGAATCAGTCTGTGGCCGAACATCGTGCCGCCGTCGATCTCGATCTGGGACGCTGCCGCACCGCCGCAGAGCCAGGGCTTCATGCTGGTGGGCACGCTGTTCATCATCCCGTTCATCCTGGGTTACACCTTCTGGAGCTACTACGTGTTCCGCGGCAAGGTCACCCATGAAGACGGTTACCACTAGCCCATACGAATACGGCGCAAGGTTGATACCTGCGCCGTTGCAGAGGAGAACGCGATGATGGCTGGCAAACCTGATTTGCAGGAAATCGAAGCCGCAGAGAAAAAGCCGCTTTGGCAACGACTCGGCTGGCTGGCGTTGATCTGGGCCGGCAGCGTTGGGGCACTGTTCATCGTGGCCACGCTGATGCGCATGTTCATGAATGCCGCGGGCCTGAGCACCCACTGAAATTCCCATCCCGTTGCCTTGCGGCACGGATTTTTAACCCTCCTGCGACGGAGGGTTTTTTTTGCCTGCTTTTATTTGCGTGCCTTGAGAATCACGAACTTGGGAGTAGCGGCCACTTGTTCGACGCCGCGGAACAGCCGCGCAAGCTTGCTGTGATAGCCCAGATGACGGTTGCCGACGATGTACAGCGCGCCGCCCACCACCAGCGCTTCGCGCGCTTGCTGGAACATCCGCCAGGCCAGGAAATCGCCGACCACTTGTTGTTGGTGGAATGGCGGATTGCACAGCACCACGTCGAGGGATTGGGGTTCCTGCCCCGCCAACCCATCGCCGGCACGTACGATCACGTCACGATCACCCAGCGCCGCGCGCCAGTTTTCAGCGGCCGATTGCACGGCCATGAATGACTCGTCCACCAATGTGTAATGGGCCTCGGGGTTTTGCAGGGCGCTGGCGATCGCCAGCACGCCGTTGCCACACCCCAGATCGGCGACCCGCGCTGTGCCGAGGTTGTTCGGCAAGTGTGGCAGAAAGGCTCGTGTGCCGATATCCAGCCCTTCGCGACAGAACACGTTGGCGTGATTGAGCAGTTCGATTGCAGGCGTGTCGAGTCGATAGCGCGTCGGGTATGGAGAGACAGCGGGGGCTTTGGCTTCGGGCGTGGCGATCAGCAGCCGAGCCTTCTTCACGGCCAGCGAGGCTTGCACCGGGCCGATGTAGCGCTCCAGCAGATCGCCCGCGGCACGTGGCAGGTGCTTGACCATCGCGGCGGCAATCACTTGAGCACCGGGAGCCAATTGACCCTGTAGCCGGATCAGTTGCTCTTCCAGCAAGGCCAGGGTTTTCGGTACCCGGATCAATACTCGGTCAAACGGCCCGACGAACGCTTCGCTGGCTGGTACGCTCGGCACCGCATCAAACGCCTGGCCATTGCGCATGAGGTTTTTTTCGAGCCCCTGAAAGGCCAGAAATGAATCGCCGCTGCTGGTCACTCGGACCTTGCCCGCCAGGCTAACGGCCAATGCGCCGAAGCTGTCGTTGAGCACCAGTACGCGAGTATCTGCCGTCGGTTGTTGCCCGGCCAGATGATTGAGCAGGTATTCGTCTGCGGCATCAAACGCTTGCAGCGGTTCGTTCTGCTGTTCTGGCTGGCGGATCAGGTCGAGTTGGGCGAAAGAAGTTTCGAGCAGAGGCATGAGGCGGAGGGCTCTGGGTAGTCAGCGGAGATAATCAACGAGTGGCCGCCGGACGTTGTAGCGGGCGGAGCCATCCGAGCGGACTGCGTCGTGGACGCTTCACACGACATCACTCGGGATGGAGCGCAGATGGTACGTTTTTTTGGTCTGGATTACTTGCAGGGATTACCTGATTCGAACAGTTTCAGATGACGCCAGCTTTCGCTGCCCTGATCACCGCCGCGATCTTGTTATTGACGCCAAGTTTGTGGATGGCGTTCTTTATATGGAAACGCACAGTGCTTTCGCTCACGCAGAGGATGATTGCGATCTCGCAGGCCGTCTTGCCCACGGCTGAGTATTTCAGCACCTCGATTTCTCTGCATGACAAACTCGTTGTGGGCGGCTTCAGCGAGGAGGCCGGCAGGTCTTTCGCGATAATCCCGTGCAGGTGACGGTTGATAAACATCGCGTAGCCCAGATTTTTGTACAGTTCATATGCGGTAATCGGGCAATGGGTTCTGGCCACGCTCAGGATGCTGCAAAGCCCGTTCTTATCATGAACGGATTGGGACCAACCGTAGTGCAACCCCTGGTTTTTTTGCGCTTGCCACAGCCGTGGTGTTTTTGAATAGCACTCTTCTTGCCAGAGAATCGGTACTTCGGAGCCGCAGCAGTGGGCTAGTATTGGATCAACCGTATCGTAATGCTCGTTTTGATATTTCGTGTTCCATTCGCTAGGGTAATTATTCAGGATTATCTTATGGCGGTGTGTCCCTGTTGTTGGGGATGTTATTGAAAATGCACAAAAATTAAAGCCCATATTTTTAACGAGGTTAAGCGATATCTCGTACGCGGTCTCTATTTTTTGAGCGCAAGAAAGCTGTGTTAGCTGTGACTCCTTCCACACTTTCATTTGGTAACTCCATGCGGAATTTCTTGGGGGGGTGCCGATTGGATCCAAGATCCGGCACGTCCCAGAGTGTAGGAGAATTCTTACAAGCATGCTGAACTATTTTGCTCTTGAAAAATCCTGTAGCTGCATAACTAGTTCTTAGCGTTGTTTTAGGGTTATACAAAATTAACACTCCGGTACTAGTTCTTTATTGCACTGCCCAAGTCTCTGCACGAATAACACTACAAACCATCGGTGTTTACGTCGTCTGCTTTGGGGGACACTGGTGTCATCTGTTGATCGGAGCGGCCCATGACTGCCAGTGTTGAAAAATTCACTCGTCAGACCTTGCTTGAGGTCCGGCCGTTGACTCCGAACCTGTTCACCCTGCGTACCACCAGGGATGCGGGCTTTCGTTTCCGAGCGGGGCAGTTCGCCCGGCTGGGTGTCACCAAGACAGACGGCAGCACGGTATGGCGGGCTTATTCCATGGTCTCTTCGCCCTATGACGAGTTCCTTGAGTTCTTCTCTATTGTTGTGCCGGGAGGGGAATTCACCAGTGAGCTGAGTCGGCTGGAAGCTGGCGATACGCTGCTGGTCGACCGTCAGGCCTTCGGTTATCTGACGCTGGATCGCTTCGTCGATGGCCGTGATCTCTGGTTGTTATCCACAGGCACGGGCGTGGCGCCGTTTCTGTCGATCCTGCAGGACTTCGAAGTTTGGGAGAAATTCGAACGAATCATCCTGGTCTACAGCGTGCGCGAAGCGCGGGAGCTGGCGTACCAGGCATTGATTGCGGAGCTAGCGCAGCGTGACTACCTGGCCGAGTACGCGCACAAACTGCAATTCATTCCCACCGTCACCCGCGAACAGCATCCGGGTGCCTTGAACGGGCGGATCACCAGCCTCATCGAAAATGGCGAACTGGAACAGACGGCCGGTGTAGCGCTGACAGCCGAGCATTCGCGGGTGATGCTCTGCGGTAACCCACAGATGATCGATGAGACGCGTAAGCTGCTGAAACAACGGGACATGCACTTGAGCCTCAGTCGCCGACCTGGCCAAGTGGCGGTGGAAACCTACTGGTAAACGAACGGCGCCCGAAGGCGCCGTTTCTCTGGGCAATCAGCGATCAGGGCCGATTGTTCTGAGCCTTGAGCAGATCGCGGATCTCGCTCAGCAATTCTTCTTCCTTGGTCGGAACCGGCGGCAGGGTTGGCGCAACGGCCTCTTCGCGCTTCAGGCGGTTAATGGCCTTGACGCCCATGAAGATCGCGAAGGCGACAATGATGAAGTCGATCATGCTCTGGATGAACTTGCCATACGCCAGCACCACTGCCGGGACATTACCGTTAGCGGCCTTGAGTGTGATGGCCAGATCACTGAAGTCCACCCCACCGATCAGCAAGCCGATTGGCGGCATCACCACGTCGCCGACAAATGACGTAACGATTTTGCCGAAGGCAGCGCCGATGATGATACCGACGGCCATGTCGACCACATTACCTTTGACCGCGAAGGCCTTGAACTCACTTATCACGCCCATAGGTTATTTCCTTGTTACAGATGAGGTTGGTGAACGCAGTGTAAATCAGCAAAGCGCCCCTTGCTTGAAACGCCTTCTTACAATGCCCGTGTCTATCGACACAACTTCCGGTTATTAGTTTACAAAATTCCACTCTTCGCGCGCGTCTACCCGCTCTAGACCGGGCTTTCCAGAACCTTTTCGCTATCGGCTCGGTACGGGATTTCTATTTATGTTTTGGCCTTTGAGTCACTAGCCTCTGCGGTGCGCACCAGGATGCGCTTAATAAAACCAGAGGAAACTTCCATGACAACTCCCCTTGGCCTCGGGGCTTTTCCCCTCCGTCGTACCTTCGGCGTTCTGAGCGTCAGCCTGCTGTCCTTCTCCATCAACGCTGCGACGTTGACCCGTGATAATGGTGCCGCTGTCGGCGATAACCAGAATTCGCAAACCGCCGGCGCGACCGGGCCGGTGCTGTTGCAAGACGTACAGTTGATTCAGAAGCTCCAGCGTTTCGACCGTGAACGCATTCCTGAGCGTGTGGTGCATGCCCGTGGCACCGGCGCCCATGGCACGTTCACCGTGACTGACGACCTCAGTGACTTGACCAAGGCCAAGGTATTCGCCGGCGGCCAGAGCACACCGGTATTTGTGCGTTTCTCCGCAGTGGTCCACGGCAACCACTCCCCGGAAACCCTGCGTGACCCGCGGGGGTTCGCCACCAAGTTCTACACCGCCGACGGTAACTGGGACCTGGTCGGCAACAATTTCCCGACCTTCTTCATCCGGGACGCCATCAAGTTTCCGGACATGGTCCATGCCTTCAAGCCGGACCCGCGCACCAATCTTGACGATGACTCCCGTCGTTTCGATTTCTTCTCTCATGTTCCGGAAGCCACTCGCACCTTGACCGAGTTGTATTCCAACTCCGGCACCCCGGCCAGTTATCGGGAGATGGACGGCAACAGTGTGCATGCCTACAAGTTGGTTAACGCCCAGGGCGAAGTTTACTATGTAAAGTTTCACTGGAAAAGTTTGCAGGGAATAAAAAATCTCACTCCTAAAGAAGTCGCCAATGTTCAAGGTCAAGATTACAGTCATATGACCAACGACTTGGTTGCTCATATTAACAAGGGGGACTTTCCGAAGTGGGACTTGTACGTCCAGGTTCTAAATCCTCAAGATTTGTCCAAGTTTGATTTCGATCCATTGGACGCCACCAAGATCTGGCCCGGTGTTCCTGAGCGAAAAGTTGGACAGATGGTATTGAACCGTAATCCGGCGAATGTATTCCAGGAAACCGAACAAGTGGCGATGGCACCGGCCAACTTGGTTCCGGGTATCGAGCCTTCGGAAGATCGCTTATTGCAGGGGCGAGTGTTCTCGTATGCCGATACCCAACTGTATCGCCTGGGGGCCAATGCACTGCAGTTGCCGATCAACGCACCGAAAGTCGCCGTGAACAACGGTAATCAGGATGGTGCGATGAACATCGGCGCCAGCAGCACGGGGGTGAATTACCAGCCGAGCCGTCTGCTGCCCCGTGAGGAGCCGCAAACTGCGCGTTACAGCCAGTCGACCCTGTCGGGCAGCACGCAGCAGGCGAAGATTCAACGTGAGCAGAACTTCAAGCAGGCCGGTGATCTGTATCGCTCGTTCAACCAGAAGGAACGTCAGGACCTGATCGACAGCTTTGGCGGCTCCCTGGCCACCACCGATGACGAGAGCAAGCACATCATTCTGTCCTTCCTGTACAAGGCCGACCCGGAATACGGGACAGGCGTAACCAAAGTGGCCAAGGGTGATCTGGCCCGGGTCAAGGCGTTGGCGGCCAAACTGGTCGACTGATCTATCTGCCTGAAGCGGGGCCTCGTACGGGGTCCCGTCTGACCAAGGAGTCCCGCCATGCGTGTTTTTCTGTCTGTGTTTCTGGCGTGCGTGTCGTTCGGTGTATTTGCCGGGCCTGACGCGCAAGTCTCGAAGGACCCCGAGGCGCTGAAAGCGCAATTACAGGATTACTATTTCGATGCCGCCCGGAGGGGGGATGTGCCGATGCTCGAGACTTTCATCGAGGCCGGCTATTCCCTCGACACCCGCGACAGCAAGGGTTACACCGCGTTGATACTGGCCGCCTATCACGGTCAGGGGGCTGCCGTGGAGCGCTTGTTGGCGGCCGGGGCGGACGCCTGCGCTCAGGACCAACGCGGCAATACCGCGCTGATGGGCGCGATTTTCAAAGGCGAAGTGCAGATCGCTCGAACCCTGCTGGCCGCCAATTGCAGCCCCGACCAACGCAACGGCGCCGGGCAGACTGCCGCCATGTATGCCGGGTTGTTCAAGCGCGTCGAGTTGCTCGACGCACTCAAGGCCAAAGGGGCGGACCTGAACGCCGAGGATCCGTTGGGCAACAGTGCCGCGCGTCTGGCCAGCGGTGAAATCCGCACGGCGGCGCCGCGCTGATCCGCGTCAGCTGAGCTATCATCGCGGTTTTTGCCGGGAGTTCAGATGGCCAAGGCCAAGCGCATGTACGGCTGCACCGAGTGTGGCTCAACCTTCCCCAAGTGGGCCGGCCAGTGCGGCGAATGCGGGGCCTGGAACACGCTGACCGAAACCATGGTGGAGAGTGGCGGCGCCGCGGCCCCCAGCGGTCGCACCGGTTGGACCGGCCAGCAGGCACAGATCAAGACCCTGGCCGAAGTCAGCGTCGAAGAAATTCCGCGTTTTTCCACGGCGTCCAGTGAGCTCGATCGAGTTTTGGGTGGCGGCCTGGTGGATGGCTCGGTGGTGTTGATCGGTGGTGACCCCGGCATCGGCAAGTCGACGATTCTGTTGCAAACCTTGTGCAACCTCGCCAAGAGCATGCCGGCGCTGTATGTCACCGGCGAAGAGTCCCAGCAACAAGTGGCCATGCGTGCCCGGCGGCTGGGCTTGCCTCAGGATCAACTGCGGGTGATGACTGAAACCTGTATTGAAACCATCATTGCCACCGCCCGGCAGGAAAAGCCCAAGGTGATGGTGATCGACTCGATTCAGACGATCTTCACCGAGCAACTGCAGTCGGCACCGGGGGGCGTCTCCCAGGTGCGCGAAAGTGCGGCATTGCTGGTGCGTTACGCCAAGCAAAGCGGCACGGCGATTTTCCTCGTGGGCCATGTCACTAAAGAAGGTGCGCTGGCCGGCCCCCGAGTGCTGGAGCACATGGTCGACACCGTTCTGTATTTCGAAGGCGAATCCGATGGGCGCCTGCGTTTGCTGCGGGCGGTGAAAAACCGGTTCGGCGCGGTGAATGAACTGGGCGTGTTCGGCATGACCGACAAAGGACTGAAAGAAGTCTCCAACCCTTCGGCGATTTTCCTGACACGCGCTCAGGAAGAAGTCCCGGGCAGTGTGGTCATGGCCACGTGGGAAGGCACCCGGCCGATGCTGGTGGAAGTCCAGGCGCTGGTAGATGACAGCCACCTGGCCAACCCGCGCCGGGTGACGCTCGGTCTGGATCAGAATCGCCTGGCCATGTTGTTGGCGGTTTTGCACCGCCACGGCGGCATCCCGACCCACGATCAGGACGTGTTCCTCAACGTGGTCGGTGGTGTGAAGGTCCTGGAAACCGCTTCTGATCTGGCGCTGATGGCGGCGGTCATGTCCAGTTTGCGCAACCGGCCGCTGCCGCACGATCTGCTGGTGTTTGGCGAAGTCGGGTTGTCGGGTGAAGTACGCCCGGTACCGAGTGGCCAGGAGCGCTTGAAAGAGGCGGCCAAGCACGGCTTCAAACGCGCCATCGTACCCAAGGGCAACGCGCCGAAAGAGCCGCCGCCGGGGTTGCAGATTATCGCCGTGACGCGCCTGGAACAGGCCCTCGACGCACTGTTCGAATAAACCGTAAACGGGACACAAACCCTGTGGGAGCGAGCAGGCTCCCACAATGGAAGGGGGAGGCCTTCAGGCTTCGATCAGGGCACCCAATTCGCGCTCTAGTTCCCGGGGATCGCCCAGGTTGAACTCAATCAACCGCCGCAGGCGCTCGATGGATTCCAGGCTGATGTGTTTGCAGACGAACCCGAGCTGGTCATGGTCATCGTGGGTCAGTTGCACATCCATCTTGATGGCGAGGTCATCGTTGAGATGAATATCGACCAGGAAATGCCATTCCCGATTACCCAGCCATGGCTCGGGCTTCTCGACCAGCAGTCCCTTGAGCGACAGGTCAATCAGCCGCACCGGCCAGGTGAATTCCCCTTGGCTCAGCTCGGTTCGGGCATCGAACGCAATACGTCTGAAGCGGCGGCGATCGGCAGGTTGTTCGCTCATGGCGCAATCCTCGTAAAGGTTCGCTGACTATAGACCTGCATTGCCGGAGGCTGCCAGCACAGTGATGGCTCTAGACTGATGTCGAACTATGGTCTTTGCCGTCAGTAGCGCTAAACTCGAGATGGCTGTCTTTCTTGTCCACTCTGGCTGGAATCATAAAATGAAAAATAATAATAGCCCGCTACGCCACTTACCCTGGCTGCTGCTGGCAGTCGTAGGAGCGTGCGCCCTGGGCGTAGTGGCATTGCGTCGAGGCGAGGCGATCAACGCCTTGTGGATCGTTGTCGCAGCCGTCGCTATCTATCTTGTCGCATACCGCTACTACAGCCTGTTCATCGCTAACAATGTGATGCAACTCGATTCGCGTCGGGCTACACCTGCCGTAATCAACAATGACGGTCTGGACTATGTGCCGACCAACAAACACATTCTTTTCGGCCACCACTTCGCGGCCATCGCCGGCGCGGGGCCGCTGGTCGGTCCGGTGTTGGCGGCGCAGATGGGCTACCTGCCCGGTACGCTGTGGCTGATTGCCGGCGTGGTGCTGGCCGGTGCGGTTCAGGACTTCATGGTCCTGTTCATGTCCACCCGCCGCAACGGTCGCTCCCTGGGCGACATGGTTCGTGAAGAAATGGGCCGCATCCCCGGGACCATCGCGCTGTTTGGCTGCTTCCTGATCATGATCATCATCCTCGCGGTGCTGGCGCTGATCGTGGTCAAGGCCCTGGCCGAGAGCCCGTGGGGCATTTTCACGGTGATGGCGACCATCCCGATCGCGATGTTCATGGGCGTCTACATGCGCTACATCCGTCCTGGCCGTATCGGTGAAATCTCGGTGATCGGCGTGGCGTTGCTGCTGGGTTCGATCTGGCTGGGCGGGCAGATCGCCGCTGACCCGGTGTGGGCCAAGGCGTTCAGCTTTACCGGGGTCCAGATCACCTGGATGCTGATCGGCTACGGTTTCGTGGCAGCCGTGTTGCCGGTGTGGCTGATTCTGGCGCCGCGTGATTACCTGTCCACGTTCCTCAAGATCGGCACCATCGTTGCGCTGGCGATCGGCATTCTGATCACCATGCCCGTGCTGAAAATGCCGGCATTGACCCAGTTCATTGACGGCACCGGGCCGGTGTGGAAGGGCGGGCTGTTCCCGTTCCTGTTCATCACCATTGCCTGTGGCGCAGTGTCGGGTTTCCATGCGCTGATTGCTTCCGGCACCACGCCGAAGCTGCTGGATAACGAAGTCAACGCTCGCTACATCGGTTACGGYGGCATGTTGATGGAATCCTTCGTGGCGATCATGGCGATGGTGGCCGCTTCGGTGATCGAACCGGGCGTGTACTTCGCCATGAACAGCCCGGCCGCGGTTGTCGGCGGTGATGTGGTGGCGGTAGCGACAGCGGTCAGCAATTGGGGCTTTGCCATCACGCCGGAAGCGTTGCAGGCGGTGGCCAAGGACATCGGTGAAACCACCGTCCTGGCCCGTGCCGGCGGTGCGCCGACCCTGGCGGTCGGTATCGCGCAGATCCTGCACAGCGTGCTGCCGGGCGAAAACACCATGGCGTTCTGGTACCACTTCGCGATCCTGTTCGAAGCACTGTTCATCCTGACCGCGGTCGACGCCGGTACCCGTGCCGGGCGTTTCATGCTGCAGGACTTGCTCGGCTCCTTTGTACCGGCGCTGAGACGCACCGAATCCTGGACCGCCAACCTGATAGCCACCGCCGGTTGCGTGGCGATGTGGGGCTACCTGCTGTACCAAGGCGTGATCGATCCACTGGGTGGCATCAACACCTTGTGGCCGCTGTTCGGTATCTCCAACCAGATGCTGGCCGGTATCGCGCTGATGCTGGCAACCGTTGTGCTGATCAAAATGAAACGCCAACGCTATATCTGGGTCACCATGCTGCCAGCCGTTTGGTTGCTGATCTGCACCACCACTGCAGGCTTCATCAAGCTGTTCGACGCCAACCCGGCGATCGGCTTCCTGTCGCTGGCCAAGAAGTACAGTGATGCCCTGGCCAGCGGTCAGATCCTCGCTCCGGCCAAGAGCATCGAGCAGATGCAGCACGTGATCTACAACGCCTACACCAACGCAACGCTGACCGCGCTGTTCCTGTTCGTGGTGTTCAGCATCCTGTTCTATGCGCTCAAGGTCGGTATTGCCGCCTGGGGCACCAAAGAGCGCACGGATAAAGAATCGCCATTCCAGGCTCTGCCGGATGCGTAACCTGAGGATTGCAGCATGTTCAATGACCTGAGTCGCCTCGGTAAATACCTCGGTCAGGCCGCGCGCCTGATGGTCGGCATGCCCGACTACGACAACTACGTCGAGCATATGCAAACCAAACACCCGGACAAACCGGTGATGAGTTACGAGGCGTTCTTTCGGGAGCGCCAAGAGGCTCGTTACGGCGGCAAGGGTGGACCGAAGTGCTGTTGATGTACGCGGTTTAGGTAACACACCACTGTAGGAGCAGGGCTTGTCGGCGAAGGCGATCTTCAAGATGCTTTCGCCGGCAAACCTGGCTCCTACAGTTTTTTTGCGTCCGGGAGATCTTATTTTGTTAGCGCCAATCCCTGTCACGATCCTCAGCGGCTTTCTCGGCGCTGGCAAAACCACCTTGTTGCGCCACCTGCTCAAAGCCGAGCACGGCCTGAAAATCGCCGTGATCGAAAACGAGTTCAGTGACGCCGGCATCGACACCCAACTGTTGGGCGACGAGCCAGTGCAAGTGATGACGCTGTCCAACGGCTGCGTTTGCTGCACCATCCACACCGATTTGACCAAAGCGCTGTACCTGCTACTGGAGCGCCTGGACAGTGGCGAAATCGCCTTTGACCGCCTGGTGATCGAATGCACCGGTCTGGCCGACCCGGCCCCGGTGGCACAAACCTTTTTTATCGATGAAGAGCTGCGCGAGCGCTACATCCTCGACGGCATCATCACCCTGGTGGACGCGGCTCATGCCGAACTGCACCTGACCCAGACCATTGCCCAGGCGCAGATCGGTTTTGCCGACCGCTTGCTGGTGAGCAAGCGCGATCTGGTGGATGAGCCGAGCTTCACTGCCCTCAGCGAACGCCTGACCCGGATCAACCGTCGCGCGCCGATTCGTGTGGTCGACCACGGTAAGATTGATCTGGCCGAATTGCTCGATGTGCGTGGCTTCAACCTCAATGCCGACCTCGGTGGTGGCGTGAGTTTGCGCCCGGTGAGCAAGGCGCCCTCCATCGATCGCATTTCCAGCCTGGTGCTGCGTACCGACAAACCGCTGGATATCGACAAGCTCAGCGAGTTCATGAACGAACTGCTGGAAGACCATGGCAAGCAATTGCTGCGCTACAAAGGCGTTTTGAACATTCTTGGTGAGCCGCGGCGCATGGTGTTCCAGGGCGTGCTGAAACTGTACGGCTTCGATTGGGATACCGAGTGGGCGGACGATGACACGCGCGAAAGCGTGATCGTGTTTATTGCCGATGAGTTGCCGGAGGAGAAGATTCGCGAGGGGTTTGCGCGGGTTGCGGCGCAGTAAGCCCCGACATTTTCAGCGGGCCCGATGCCGTCGTCGCAAGCAGGTCGAATCGTCGCACCGTCGCTCCCACAAGGGGATGCATTTCCAGTGTGGGATCGAGCCTGCTCGCGATGGCAATCTACCCGGCAACACGATTCTGGCTGAGTACTGATCCGGAGTGCAGCAGTACCTTCTCAAGATGATCCAGATGCCGGTGCATCAACATTTCGGCCATCACCACATTCCCACGTTCCACCGCATCGACAATCCCCATGTGCTCCTGCCATCCGCAATAATCACCGGTCTGAGCGTCATACTGCGCAATCGCCAATGAAGTCAGCGGCACCAGACTGCCAAGAAAATGCGCCAGTGGTGCATTTCCCGCCATTTCGGCCAGTTGCAAGTGAAACTCCCCCGATAACCGGATCGCTGGACCACGCTCCTTGCATTGGCGTTCGCTTTCGATCAAGGCTCGCAGGCGCTTCAGGTTTTGCGCACGAGGTTGCTGGCAGGCAAGTTTCACTAGCGTGACTTCGGTCAGACGGCGAGCATGAAGCGTCTGACGGGTCTGTTCGGCATCGGGATCGGCGACCCGGGGGCGATGATTGGTCCGCAGGATGATGATCTGCTGATGGGACAGCTGCGTCAGTACTCCACGAATGTCACTGCGCCTGGCACCGAACATCTGCGCCAGGCTTTCTTCGGTAAAGCGACTGGCCGCATTGATGCGCTGTTCGAGAATGGCGTCGAAGATTCGCGAATAAAGATCATCCACCGGCGGACGAAAGGGCAGGGCAACAAGCGTTTGTGGTGAGGCGAAGCTGTTCATGGCCTGTCTCCAGTTCGAAGAGGGGGTCAACTGCCGAGGTGGTCGTCCGGGATATTCAATTCGATGCCCATCCGTTGACCTTCCCGAAGGATGTGCCGACGCATTTCGGCGCTGGCCTGGGCGCTGTTTTTGCTGCGTATCGCTCGTACCATGGCTTCGCTTTCTTCAAGGCGCTCAGCCAAGTGCTCCGGAGAATTGCGCAGCACGTCGGCGCTTTGCTTGAGGGCATTGCTGGTCTGCTGCACCACGCTCTGGAAAATCGGGTTCGAGGTCAGGGTGAACAACTCTTCGTGGAACGCGATGTAGGCGTTCACACCGGCCTCGCTGTCATTGGCTTCCAGGGCTTCGCGCATGTCCATCAGGGTCAGGCGCAGTTGCCCGACTTCCTTGCTGCTGATGGACTGCGCCACCAGGCCGACGATGAACGGTTCGAGGGTGTAGCGCAGTTGCAGCACGTCTTCCAGGCTGGCCCCGGCGACTGCGCTGTCGTGGCTTTGGCTGTCGCTGAGATTGGCCTCCAGCACCACCACTCCTTTGCCCGGCATCGAGCGCACCAGCCCGAGGGTTTCCAGCACGATCACCGCTTCGCGCAGGCTTGGGCGGCTGATGCCCAGTTGTTCGGCCAGTTCACGCTGGCCCGGCAGCATGTCGCCGGAACGCCACTGACCGCGAGCCAGCGCGGCCCGTAGTTTTTCTACCACTGAATTTACGACGGTTGACGAGGTAATCACTGTTCGCTCCAAATCGCGATAAATGTGCCTGCCCGTGGGCAGGCACACGCTGTTTAAAATTCCTGCTGATGTGCCGGGACCACCGGTTTTCTCGGCTGGAAGGTATAACCCACCTGGCCGGACAGCACTTTGTTTGCCCGTTGGATATCGATGTCCTTTTCCCAGCGGGCAATGGCCACCGTGGCGACGCAGTTACCAATCAGATTGGTCAGCGCCCGGCCGATGCCCATGAACCAGTCCACCGCCAGCACCAGCACCAGGCCCACCACCGGAATTGCCGGGATCGCCGTCAGGGTGGCGGCGAGAATCACCAGCGCCGAGCCGGGAATCCCGTGGGCACCTTTGGAGGTGATCAGCGACACCAGCAGAATCGTCAGCAGGTCAGTCATGGCCAGCGGCGTGCCGGTGGCATTGGCGATGAACACAATGGCCAGGGTCAGGTAGATCGAAAAACCATCAAGGTTGAACGAATACCCGGTCGGAATCACCAGGCCGACCGTGGAGCTGCCGATGCCCAGATGCTCAAGCTTGCGCATGATTTGTGGCAGCACGGCGTCGGAAGAGGCGGTGCCCATGACGATCAGCAGTTCTTCGCGCAGGTACTTGAGCAGTGGCCACATCCGCAGGCCCGAGAGGCGCATCACCAGGCCGAGAATCAGCGCCACGAATGCCGCGCAGGTCAGGTAAAACAGGCCGACCAGGCTGCCCAGGTGTTGCAGCGAGTCCAGGCCATATTTGCTGGTGGTGAAGGCGATGGCGCCGAAGACGCCGATCGGCGCCAGGCGCACGATCATGCCCATGATGCGGAAGATCACATGGCTCAGCTCGTTGATCAGCCGGGAAATACCCGACGCCGCTTCACCCACCAGATTCAGCGCGCTGCCGAACAGCACCGAAAACAGCAGGACTTGCAGGATGTTGTTGTCGGCGAAGGCGCCGATCACCGAGGTCGGAATCAGGTCCATCAGGAACTGCGTGGTGGTGTGCATGTGCTGACCGCGCTGGGCGATGTCGCCCATGTCGGCGGCGGAGAGCTGCTCCAGATGAATGTTCGCGCCGCTGCCGATGCCGGTTGTGAAGGCGAACACCAGGCCGATCACCAGGGCGATGGTGGTCAGTATTTCGAAGTAGATGACCGATTTGAGGCCGATGCGTCCGACCTTCTTCAGGTCACCGGCACCGCTGATGCCGCTAACCACCACGCAAAACACGATCAGGCCAATAAGCATCTTGATCAGTTTGATGAAGCCGTCGCCAAGGGGTTTGAGTTGGGCGGAGTATTCGGGAAGGGTCAGCCCGCAGACGATGCCGAGCACCAGTCCGAGAACCACTTGAAGGAAGATTGAACGCGAGCACCATCTGAGCATGGGAGGAATCCTGGTCGGTGTCCTGGCTGCCGTGCGCCAAGCGCATCAGATTCAGGACTTAATTATTGTGGTCTTACCGGTATGTCCAGTGCAGGCGCAGTCTACGCTGGATTTTTTCAGGATTACAAGGGGACGCAGCAAAATTGGCATGACCGGTCTGACCAGTGGTGCCAACCCCAATTGATCTTTATGGCGGACGAAAAAAAACCGGCCATTACTGGCCGGTTTTTTCATTGCTGCGGTTTAGCGGGGCAATTAAGCGCCGTACACCGGCAGTTTCTTGCAGATGGCCTTGACCTTCTCACGAACGGCGTCGATCACCGCTTCGTTGTTCAGGTCAGCCAGGATGTCGCAGATCCAGCCGGCCAGCTCTTTGCACTCGGCTTCCTTGAAGCCGCGAGTGGTCACAGCCGGGGTACCGAAACGCAGGCCGGAGGTGACGAACGGGGAGCGTGGATCGTTCGGTACCGAGTTCTTGTTCACGGTGATGAACGCTTTGCCCAGTGCAGCGTCGGCGTCTTTACCGGAGATTTCCTGCTTGATCAGCGACAGCAGGAACAGGTGGTTCTGAGTACCGCCCGACACCACGTCGAAACCGCGCTCGATGAACACACCGGCCATGGCCTGGGCGTTTTTCACCACTTGTTGCTGGTAGGCCTTGAACTCAGGCTGCAGCGCTTCCTTGAAGCAGATCGCCTTGGCAGCGATCACGTGCTCCAGCGGGCCGCCCTGGGCGCCCGGGAATACTGCGGAGTTCAGCTTCTTCTCGATGTCGGCGTTGGCGCGAGCCAGGATCAGGCCGCCACGTGGACCGCGCAGGGTTTTGTGGGTGGTGGTGGTCACCACGTCAGCGAAAGGCACCGGGTTCGGGTAGACGCCAGCGGCGACCAGACCGGCCACGTGGGCCATGTCGACGAACAGGTAAGCACCAACCTTGTCAGCGATAGCGCGGAAGCGTGGGAAGTCCAGAACCTGCGAGTAGGCAGAGAAACCGGCCACGATCATTTTCGGCTTGTGCTCAACGGCCAGACGCTCGACTTCGTCGTAGTCGATCAGGCCATTGGCATCGATGCCGTACTGAACGGCGTTGTACAGCTTGCCGGAGGAAGAAACGCTGGCACCGTGGGTCAGGTGACCACCGTGAGCCAGGCTCATGCCCAGAATGGTGTCGCCCGCTTGCAGCAGGGCCAGGTAAACGGCGCTGTTGGCTTGCGAACCGGCGTGCGGCTGAACGTTGGCGTAATCGGCGCCGAACAGCTCTTTGGCGCGGTCGATGGCCAGTTGTTCGACGATATCGACGAACTCGCAACCACCGTAGTAGCGCTTGCCCGGGTAGCCTTCGGCGTACTTGTTGGTCAGTACCGAGCCTTGAGCTTCCATCACCGCAGGGCTGGTGTAGTTTTCCGAAGCGATCAGCTCAATGTGTTCTTCCTGGCGCTGAGCTTCTTGCTCCATGGCGGCAAAAAGATCGGCGTCGAACTTGGCAATAGTCAAATCACGGCTGAACATGGCGGTCCTCAAGGATCGGGGCAGAAAAGGGAGGCATTCTAACCCAACCGCTTTTAGATGGCATATGAAAGGACATCATGTCGCAGACAAGTGGGCTTCATGCCGGGATCAGCGGTGATCGTGCGGGCCTCATCGCGGGCAAACCCGCTCCCACAGGGATCTTCAGTGGTCAAAAATCTTGGGTTCACCCAAAAAACTGTGGGAGCGGGCTTGCCCGCGATGGGGCCGTCCGCAGCACTCTGAAACTCAGTCGAACATGAACAACGCATCATTGCTGAACTGCGCTTCGAACCGGCCGGCCGGCATCGGGCGGCCGAACAGGTAGCCCTGAACCTCATCGCAGCCATGCTCACGCAGGAAGTCGAGCTGTTCGTGGGTTTCCACACCCTCGGCGATTACCGCCAGATTGAGGCTGTGGGCCATGGCGATGATCGCCCGGGCAATCTGCGCATCCTGCTCGCCCGACGGCAGGCCATCAACGAAGGTGCGGTCGATTTTCAGCACATCGATCGGGAATTGCTTGAGGTAGTTGAGCGATGAATAACCGGTGCCGAAGTCGTCGACCGCAATGCTCAGGCCGAGGTTTTTCAGTCCGGCGAGGATCTGCATCGCCTCGCTGACTTCACGCATCAGGATACTTTCGGTCAGCTCCAGCTCCAGGCACGCCGGCGGCAGGCCGGTTTCCCTGAGGATGGTGGCGATCCGCGTGCCGAGCTGCCCGTCGGAGAACTGCCGGGCCGAAATATTCACCGAGACCTTCGGCACCCGCACCTTGGCCTGGTGCCAGGTCTTGAGTTGACGACAGGCCTCACCGATCACCCAGTCGCCGACATCCACCACCAGCCCGAGCTCTTCGAGCACCGGAATGAAGTCCCCTGGCGGCACCAGGCCGCGGCGCGGATGGCGCCAGCGCAGCAGGGCTTCGGCGCCGGTCAGGCGTTTGCCGTCGCCGCTGAATTGCGGCTGGTAGTACAGCACGAATTCGTTTTGTTCCAGAGCGTGGCGCAAGTCGCTTTCCAGCTCCAGACGCTCCAGGGCGCTGGCGTTCATGTCGGCCTGATAGAACTGGAAGTTGTTCTTGCCGCGTTCCTTGGCGTGGTACATCGCGGTGTCGGCGTTCTTCATCAGCTGACTGAGTTCGCTACCGTCCTGAGGACTCAGGGCGATGCCGATACTGGCGGTGACGAAGAACTCGCGGCCTTCGAGCACGAACGGCTTCACCAGGCTGGCGAGGATCTGTTCGGCCACGTGAATGGCTCGGTTCAGCGCGATCTCGCGGTTGACCCGGGGTTGCAGCAGCAATGTGAACTCATCACCACCCATGCGCGCCACGGTGTCGTCATCGTCGACGCAGCCGAGCAGGCGCGTGGCCATTTCCTTGAGCATGCGGTCGCCGGCGGCATGACCCAGGGAGTCGTTGATCGGCTTGAAGCGGTCCAGGTCGAGGAACATCAGCACCACCCAGGACTTCTGCCGTTCGGCCGATTGCAGCGCGGTGTGCAGGCGATCCTGGAACAGCGTGCGGTTGGGCAGGTGGGTCAGGGCGTCGTAATAGGCGAGGCGGTGAATCCGTTGCTCACTGGCCTTGCGTTCGCTGATGTCGCTGAAGAAACACACATAACTGGCCAGATCGCCTTCGTCGTCGAGCACCGCCGTAATCCCGACCCAGGCCGGATAGTGCTCGCCGTTGCGACGCTTGAGCCAGACTTCGCCTTCCCAGGTGCTGTGCTGATGCAATTGCTTGAGCACGTAGCGCAGATGAGTTTCCTGCTGCTCGTCGACGGTGAGCATGTTCGGCAACTGATCGAGCACCTGGGACACCGCATAGCCGCTGACGCGACTGAAGGCCTCGTTGGCCTGGACGATATAGCCGGCCGGGTCAGTGATCAGAATCGCCGAGGTGGAGTGCTCGAATACCGTGGCCGCCATGCGCAGGTCCTTCTCGGCCCGGCGTTGCTGGCTGATGTCGCGACCGACCCCGAGCACACCTTCGAAGGCGCCGTGTTCGTCCCAGACCAACACCAGACGCAACTCGATAGGGATCTTGCGTCCGTCGGCCCGCAGGCAGTCGAACAAAAACAGTTGGGTCTGCACCTGACTGCGCAGCAGTGTCAGTTGATCGGGTTTATCCAGCGCTTTGCTGACCCGGTCCATCAGGCTGTAGATGCCGCTCAGTTGTTGCGGGTTGGCGATGGTCGATTGCCAGCCGTTCTGGAATATCCAGTCGGCGTCGAAGCCCAGCACCGCTTGCACCGAAGGGCTGACGTAATTGAGCGCCATCTTGCTGTCAGTGGAGAAAATCACGTCGCTGATACTTTCGGCGAGCATCCGGTAGCGTTGCTCGCTGTCGCGCAGGGATTCACTGGCTTCGATCTGCTCGGTGATGTCCTTGGCCACACCGATGATGCGCGTGACCTGATCGTGCTTGTCCCGCGCCAGGGCCTGTTCGCGAATATCGAAACGCCGCCATTTGCCATCGCGATGACGGAAGCGCAGCTGGCACTGCAGCAATTGGGTGTAACCCGCCTGACGCTGAGATTGGCGAGAGCGGTGGTAGTAGTCGGCATCTTCCGGGTGCAAGAGGATTTCCCAGAAGTACTCGCCCATCTGGTGCAGCTCGGTGCGGTTGTAACCCAGCGTCTGCCCCAGGTGATGGTTGCTGAAGATCATCCGCTGGCTGATCACGTCTTGCACATACAGGTGATCCGGCACGGTGCGCACCACATCGGACCAGAATCCTTCGCGCTCCAGCAGCGAAAGCTCAATGAGTTTGCGGCTGGTGATGTCGCTGATGCTCAGGATCACCGCTCTATGGTCGGGCTGATCTTCCGGCAGGCGCAGCACGAGCCACAAGTGCTGGTCGCGGCCATTGGCGTCCTGAAGCTTGATTTCCAGCTCAAGCTGTTTCTGCTGGTGGAGCACCGCTTCGAGCACTTGATTGCCGATGGCCGTGCAGTCCAGTGGGCAGCCGTTGATCAGTAGTTTCCAGGCCTGATCGCAGGAATTGACGTTGAGCAGTTGCAGGGCGACCTGGTTGACCTCGGTGATGCGCAGTTCCTGCAACAGTTGCTGGCGTTGCTCCGGTATCCCGAGCCAGGTTCTCAGCTGCTCGCTGCTGGTGAGTTGCGCCTTGTCGAAAAAGCTTTTGAGCCCGGACAGGTCCAGCACGCACAGGGCAACACCGGTGCCTTCGAAGATGTCCTGATAGCGTCGGCGGCCTTCATGCAGTTGGCGTTGGCGGCGACGAATGTTCAGCAAAGCGATGAACGGTAACAGTGAGAAGGCCAGGCCCAGCAGGCATTTGCCGATGAATGCCGGCAGCAGTTGTTCGATCACCCGTTGCCGGTCGAACAGCCCGCGCAGTTGCCAGTCGCTGCTGCTCAGGGGGACGATCAATACGCTGTTGGTCAGTTCGTCGGGTGTCAGCGCCGCGGGTTTGGCTGAAGGCAGGGCGTCATCGCGACTGATGATCTGATGATTGATGCGGTTTTCCACCAGCCACAGGGGGCGAAGGCCGGCGTCGCCCTGTTTGGTCAATGAAGAAAAAAATGTCGGTGTCAGGCGCAGGGCCCAGTAGCCGCGAGTACTGCCGCTGGCCTGGTGCAGGAGCAGGTGCACCACCGAGCCGTCATCGGCATTGCTGAAATAGTGGGCCTGGGCGCGGCTGCGCTGGACCAGTTCGCTCAGGTAGTTGGCGT
This sequence comes from Pseudomonas sp. 05N433, assembly GCF_056396925.1. NCBI lineage: Bacteria > Pseudomonadati > Pseudomonadota > Gammaproteobacteria > Pseudomonadales > Pseudomonadaceae > Pseudomonas > Pseudomonas sp. 05N433. The sequence continues at coordinate 28,300 of NZ_JBFTML010000015.1, forward strand.
CCTGGCTGTCGACGGCGCTGTCACTCAGGACTTTCCCGGAGGGGCTGAGCAGCGCCAGGCTGCGCAGGTCGGGCAGCGACTGTTGCAGTTTGCGCAGCAATGTCTGCTGTTCGTCGGCGCTTTGCGGTTGTTCGACGATCGGTAGCAGATTAAGGGCGATCTGGGCGTTGAGCGCCATGTTGAGGCTGACTTGCGAAGCCAGGTCGGCGGTGTAGTTGATGGTGTACTGGCGCTGGTTTTTCTGGGTTTCGCGCAGTTGATCCAGCAACTGCCAGAACAGCAGTGCGAGCAGCAACAGCACGAGAGTCGCCAGCGCGCCCTTCAAGCTTCCGCGCAGGGGCGAGCCGAGCCCAGGGTTGAGCACGCTCGCGGACGGTGGCGGAGTGACATTGGACAAACTGTAATCCTGCGGTTTGGCTGGACTGGCGCGGCGTGCACTATAAGCCGGACGCCCGAAGGGCGGCTAGCATGCCTTGAGTTGTGGCGAAGTGCCAGCCCCGCTCGGCTGGACTGCCTTCTGTCAATGAGGTAGCTTTGCCGGTTACGCGGGAGCGTTCCAGCTCCTAGACTCAGGTTTTTTTCAGCGCGCACGCCTTGATACCCATCAAACGAACGACGCGCATGGCCTGGCCGGGCATCGCCTGCGCTCCAATCATTCATCAGTCACTGACCCTAGGTTCTCCATGGCTCAATACGTCTTCACCATGCATCGGCTGGGCAAAGTTGTTCCGCCGAAGCGGGAAATCCTGAAAAACATTTCGCTGTCGTTCTTCCCCGGCGCCAAAATCGGCGTCCTCGGTCTCAACGGTTCGGGTAAGTCCACGCTGCTGAAAATCATGGCAGGCGTCGACACCGAGTTCGACGGTGAAGCCCGTCCGATGCCGGACCTGAACATCGGCTACCTGCCGCAAGAACCGATCCTGGACCCGACCAAGACCGTGCGTGAAGTGGTCGAGGAAGCGGTCAGCGTGATCAAGGACGCCCAGGCGCGTCTGGACGAGGTCTACGCGGCCTACGCCGATCCGGATGCTGACTTCGACAAGCTGGCTGCAGAGCAAGCCAAACTTGAAGCCATCCTGCAGGCCAGCGATGGCCACAACCTGGATCGCCAACTGGAAGTCGCTGCCGATGCGCTGCGTCTGCCGGCCTGGGATGCCAGGGTTGAACATCTTTCCGGTGGTGAAAAGCGTCGTGTGGCCCTGTGCCGCCTGCTGCTGTCCGCCCCGGACATGCTGCTGCTCGACGAACCAACCAACCACCTGGACGCCGACTCCGTCGCCTGGCTGGAGCACTTCCTGCACGATTTCCCGGGCACCGTGGTTGCGATCACGCACGACCGTTACTTCCTGGACAACGTTGCCGGCTGGATCCTCGAACTCGACCGCGGCGCCGGTATCCCGTACGAGGGCAACTATTCGGGTTGGCTCGAAGCCAAGTCCGATCGTCTGGCGGCCGAATCCAAGCAGCAATCGGCTCACGAAAAGGCCATGAAGGAAGAGCTGGAGTGGGTGCGCAAAGGCGCCAAGGCCCGCCAGTCCAAGTCCAAGGCTCGTCTGCAACGCTTCGAAGAAATGCAATCGCAGGAATTCCAGAAGCGCAGCGAAACCAACGAGATCTACATCCCGGCCGGTCCACGCCTGGGCGACAAGGTCATCGAGTTCAAGAACGTCACCAAGGGCTACGGCGATCGCGTGTTGATCGACAATCTGTCGTTCTCCATGCCTAAAGGCGCCATCGTTGGCGTGATCGGCGGTAACGGTGCCGGTAAATCGACCCTGTTCCGCATGCTGATGGGCAAGGAAACGCCGGACTCGGGCAGCATCGAAGTCGGCGAAACCGTGCAACTGGCGTGCGTCGACCAGAGCCGTGAAGACCTGGATGGCAGCAAGACTGTGTTCCAGCAGATCTCCGACGGTTCCGACCAGATTCGCATCGGCAACTACGAGATCCCGTCGCGTACCTACGTCGGTCGTTTCAACTTCAAGGGTGGCGATCAGCAGAAGTTCGTCAAGGACCTGTCCGGTGGTGAGCGTGGTCGCTTGCACCTGGCCTTGACCCTGAAAGAGGGCGGCAATGTCCTGCTGCTCGACGAACCGTCCAACGACCTCGACGTTGAAACCCTGCGTTCCCTGGAAGAAGCCTTGCTGGACTTCCCGGGCGCCGCCATTGTGATCTCTCACGATCGGTGGTTCCTTGACCGCGTCGCGACTCACATCCTGGCGTACGAAGACGACTCGCAAGCGGTGTTCTTCGAAGGCAACTACACCGAGTACGAAGCCGATCGCAAGAAGCGCCTCGGCGAAGCGGCCTCCCAGCCACACCGGGTACGGCACAAGAAACTGGCCTGATTTCAGGTTGGCTGCATAAAAAAACGGAGCCTTCGTTCGGGGGCTCCGTTTTTTTATGGGTTTTCAGTGGCACCGCGGTGTGGCCTTCGCGAGCAAGCCTCGCTCCTACAGCGAAGGCGCCATCGGACTCACCCGATCTCTATAGCCAGCACCTCAATCACCATATCCCCCACCGGCCGCTTCCACGACACTTCATCGCCTACGTGCGCACCCAGTAATGCCCGTCCCAGCGGTGAACTCCAATTGATCAGTCCATGGGCGGCATCCGCCTGGTCTTCTCCGACCAATTGCACGCGCTGTTCATGATCGTGCTCGTCGGCAAAGGTCACCCAATTGCCAATCTGCACTTTGTCGGTCGAGGAGGCTTGTGCGACCACCTGTGCGCTTTGCAGGCGCTGCTTGAAGTAGCGCCAGTCGCGATCGAGGTCGGCCTGGCGCTGCTTGTCGGCCAGGTCACCTTTGGCGCTTTCCTCGTCGAGCAGGCTTTGCAGCACGGCGACTTTCGCCTGAAGCTGCATGAGCCCGGCGGGTGTGACGTAATTGGGCTGCGCGCTGACCTGTCGTTCGACTGGCAGGTCGGCTTGCGCGGCAGCGTTATCTTCATTGACGAAGGCACGACTCATGTTGTTCTCCCGTTATAGGGTTTGGGCCATGGTCGCGTGCTTTAAGTTTCGACGAATGTCTGTAAACGACTTATTGCGAGCGATAGGCTCGCGCGGCGTCCCGGTCTTTCTCTCGTTGCCAGGCCCTTTCGCGCTCATCCCAATGGCGTTCCCTGTACTCGTTGCGATCCTCGCTTTCCCGCATGGCCTGGCATTGACGCAAGCCATCGGTCCAGCCTTCTGCGTATTGCTTGTCCTTGAGGTAGCGTGGGACATTTTTGCGAAATTCACCGGTGATTGCCCCGGCGGCTTGCCGGCCACTGCTGCAACCGTCATCGAAGCCATCGGCGAACGCCGGCGGATACCCTTTGGCGATCAGATCCTCGTGAGTCGACTGGCACCCTGTAATCAATAGCAACAACCCCAACACACCCACGCAACGCCACATCTCGGACTCCAGGGCCGTTCAACGGCCTATAGGGGAAGTCTAGAAGCGGATTTGTCGGATGGGAGTGAAAGAAGGGTCAAAAGATCAATAGTGATACCACTTCACTTCAAGCATCACTTCGTTTTCAGGTGATGCCAGGTGGCTGAATTCGCGTTGGGCACTCAGGCGCAGCCCGAGGTTGCGCGACAACTCCCACTGCTGATTCAGGCTCATGCTCCGGCGCACTTCGCCGTTGGTGAAGTAATCGCCCTTGGCTTCCAGGCTGAAATTCCCCAGCGGGTTTTTCCACAGCAAACCGCTGTTGAAGCCCGCTGCCGGGGCAATGAAGCCCGCGAAATCGTTGTTGTGCTCCACGCGCACGGTGCCCAAGGCGAACCCGAGCATGTCGTCGCTCAGTTGCCAGGTCCCGCCACCACCACCGTTGACATGACTGACCAGGGTTTCGTCATCGTGCTTGCCCGGCACACGCTCCAGGCCGCCGGTGACTTGCCACGACAGCGGCTGCAACAGCGCGTTGCGCGGGGTCAGGGAGCGGATGGTCGCCAGGTCCAGTTGCTGCAACTGCCAGTGATTGCCTTCGTATTGGCGCAGCTTCATCTGCAGGATTTCGATCTGTGCGCCAAGGGGGAAGCTTTCGGCGTTGTCGTTGAGGTCGTGGTAGGCCATGCGCAGGCCATATTCGCCGAAGGCTTGGTCACCCCGGGTGCCGATGCCGGCCTGCCAGGTGCGGGACTCGTGGCCATCCTCGGGCAAGCCAGGTCGCGCAATGTCCAGTTCAGGAGGCGGGTTCTGATTGATCGCGCGCAGTAATTCGAAACTGCGCTGAGCTCGTTGCGGGTCACGTTCCTGGCCGTTGGCGCGATAACGCTCCAGACGATAGGCCGCGTCGATGATCAACGCCTGACGCTCGCGCGGTTGCGCCTTGAACGCCGGTTCCTGCAATTGCTTCTGATCGGCGCTGATTTTCAGCACCCACTGCTGCTCTTCATCGGTCAACGGCTGCGCGCGGCTCAGCAGTTCACGCTCGCGGGACGGGCGATATTCGATCGACTCCACCAGCCCGGCCTGTTTCACCGCTTTGACGGTGTCGGTGGGAATGGCGGTCAACGGGAACTGATCGGTCAGTTTCAGGCCCGGCCGCGCCACCTGCAGCAGCTCAAGCAGGCGATAGGAGCAGTTTTCATCGAAGAAGAAGTAGTCGAACTGGATCTGCTTGAGCTCCCAGACATGCTCGACCATGCGCTCGGTTTCCTGCTGGGTCAGGTTCAGGCGGTATTCCCACAGGTCGCGGTTTTCGAGGCTACGGTATTCCGAGAGTTTTTCCTGATAGGGCACCAGTGCAAACAGCCCGGGATAACCACCCATCAGGCCTTTCCACGCGTACAAAATGCTGTTGTCCGACCCTTCGATGTAGGCGCCGAAGTTGATCGCGTAACTGAGCAGCGAGGTCTTGTCGCGCTGCACATCGGCCTGATCGATGCGCAGCAAGGTATGGCCGAACATCGACGACGGGCTGTTCAGGTAGGCGGCCGGGAAAATCATCACCGCACTGTGGGGTGAAACGTCCTTGAACCATTGCTTGAATTCAGCACAGTCCAGCGACGGCAGATCCGTCAGGTCAAGTTGCGCCTTGAGCCAGCGAGTACGGGCCGGATAGACGCATTGCGCATGCTGCTCGCCGGCACTGGCCGGGGCATACAGCGCCTGTACGGTCGCCGCCAGTTCGCGGTCGGGGTGTTCGTTGCCATCGGAGGCGAGAAAGAATTTCTTGTCGCTGACATAGCTGCGCCAGCCACCGAGCTTGGCGGTTTCGTAATGACCCAGGGAAATCCAGAAGGGGTCGTTGGCCAGTTGCTGCAAACGTTGATTGTCGATGTGGGGCGCGGCGGACAGCGGGGCGCAGACACAGAGCGCCAGCCAGGCAAGGCGTTTGAGCATAGTGAGCAACTTAAGTCGAAAGAAACAAAGACCCAAAGAGGCAGGCCAAAAGGGCCGGGGTCAAAAAAATAAAACCCGCTCCCCAAAGAGAGCGGGACGGGTCGAGCTTAAGCTTGAGTGGCGTACTTAGCCAGACGAGGATCGTTCTTCAATACGGCCAGGGTATTGGTATGCACGTCTTCAGCGGTCACGTCAGCCTTGCTGAAAATTTGCTGGAAGTGTTGATGAGTCACGGCGGCGAAGTGCGCACGGTCTTCCGGCGCCACGCCCAGTACCACGGCGTAAGTGGTCAGCGCTTCGCCCTGACCTTTAGCCATGTCTTCGGACAGCTCGTTCATCATGCCATTCATGGCAATCCAGGATTTGCCGCCATAGGTCAGCGCCGCATTGGTCGAGCAACCGTTGGTGCCGGAGGTCATGCCGAAAGTTGCATTACCGGAGGTGCCGTTGGTGGTGGATGCCAGGAAGTGTGCCGGGGTGCCACGCTGACCTTCGAACAGCATGTTGCCCCAACCGCAGTCCGGACCGCCTGGCGCCTGAGCCATGGCGTTGATGGATACAACGGTGAAGAGAGTACCAAGAAGAATCCGTTTCATAGCTATGTTCTCTTTGTGTGCATACCAATGGACAGGGTGCTGGCCCCTAATGGTGCCAGTGGGCCGGTTATTCGTTCCAGCCGCGCAGTTTGGAGTTTAGGCAGGTTCCAGGGGTTCCGTGATTTTTTGCGAAACATYCCCTGAAAACCTTGATTTTGACCCGCGCGGCCCGTGGATGGGGGCTTGTCTAAGCTTTGGCTTGAGGTGCGCCTTGCCAGTGGGTACGGGCAGCGCCAGAATGCCGTTATCTGCCCCGCCTGATGTAAGGAAGCCCGATGCCTGATCCTGTTGCTGCCAGCTTGCGTCTAGCGCCTGAAGCGCTGACCCGTCCGTTTTCCGCTGAACAGTTCAGCTTCTCTACCACCAATGATCTGGAGCCCTTCCGCGGTGTGCTTGGCCAGGAACGTGCGGTCGAAGCCTTGCAGTTCGGTGTGGCCATGCCGCGCCCCGGTTACAACGTGTTCGTCATGGGCGAGCCCGGCACCGGCCGGTTTTCGTTCGTCAAACGCTACCTCAAGGCCGAAGGCAAACGCCTGCAGACCCCGGCCGACTGGGTCTACGTCAATAATTTCGATGAGCCTCGCGAGCCTCGCGCCCTGGAATTGCCGTCGGGCACCGCCGGCGCTTTTATCGGTGACATCAACGGCTTGATCGACAACCTGCTGGCGACCTTTCCGGCAGTATTCGAGCACCCGTCCTACCAGCAGAAGAAAAGCGCCATCGACCGTGCGTTCAACCAGCGTTATGACCGTGCGCTGGATGTGATCGAGCGTCTGGCGCTGGAGAAAGACGTCGCGCTCTACCGCGACAGCAGCAACATTGCCTTCACCCCGATGAGCGAAGGCAAGGCCCTGGATGAGGCGGAATTCGCCCAGTTGCCGGAAGCCGAGCGCGAGCGCTTTCACGATGACATTTCCGGGCTCGAAGAGCGGTTGAACGAAGAGCTCGCCAGCCTGCCGCAATGGAAGCGCGAGTCGAGCAATCAGCTGCGCCAGCTCAACGAAGAAACCATCACCCTGGCCTTGCAGCCCTTGCTGGCGCCGCTGTCGGAAAAGTATGCGGAAAACGCAGGGGTTTGCGGTTACTTGCAAGCGATGCAGGTGTACCTGCTCAAAACGGTGGTCGAGCAACTGGTGGATGACAGCAAGACCGACGCCATCGCCCGCAAATTGCTTGAAGAGCAATACGCCCCGAGCCTGGTGGTCGGGCATCCGCACAGCGGCGGTGCGCCGGTGGTGTTCGAGCCGCACCCGACCTACGACAACCTGTTCGGCCGCATCGAATACAGCACCGATCAGGGCGCGCTCTACACCACCTATCGGCAGTTGCGACCGGGTGCATTGCACCGGGCCAACGGCGGTTTCCTGATCCTCGAAGCGGAAAAAATGCTCAGCGAGCCATTCGTGTGGGATGCGCTCAAGCGTGCCTTGCAATCGCGCAAGCTGAAAATGGAATCCCCGCTGGGTGAGCTGGGCCGTCTGGCCACCGTGACGCTGACGCCGCAACACATTCCGTTGCAGGTCAAAGTCGTGATCATCGGCGCCCGGCAGCTCTACTACACGCTGCAAGACCTCGATCCGGACTTCCAGGAGATGTTCCGCGTCCTGGTGGATTTCGACGAAGACATTCCGATGGTCGACGAAAGCCTGGAGCAGTTCGCCCAGTTGCTCAAAACCCGTACCTCGGAAGAAGGCATGGCGCCGCTGACCGCGGATGCGGTGGCGCGTCTGGCGACTTACAGCGCACGTCTGGCCGAGCACCAGGGACGTTTGTCGGCGCGAATCGGCGATCTGTTCCAACTGGTCAGCGAGGCGGATTTCATCCGCGACCTGGCGGGTGACGAGATGACTGACGCCGGGCACATCGAGCGTGCGCTCAAGGCCAAGGCTACCCGTACCGGACGAGTTTCGGCGCGGATTCTCGATGACATGCTGGCCGGGATCATTCTGATCGACACCGATGGCGCGGCGGTCGGCAAGTGCAACGGGCTGACGGTACTGGAAGTCGGCGATTCGGCCTTCGGGATACCGGCGCGCATTTCCGCCACGGTGTATCCGGGCGGCAGCGGCATCGTCGACATCGAGCGCGAGGTCAACCTCGGCCAGCCGATTCACTCCAAAGGCGTGATGATCCTCACCGGGTACCTGGGCAGCCGCTATGCCCAGGAATTCCCGTTGGCGATTTCCGCAAGCATCGCCCTGGAGCAGTCCTACGGTTACGTCGACGGCGACAGCGCATCGTTGGGCGAGGCCTGTACGCTGATCTCGGCCTTGTCGAAAACTCCACTCAAGCAGTGCTTTGCGATTACCGGTTCGATCAACCAGTTCGGTGAAGTGCAGGCGGTAGGCGGGGTCAACGAGAAGATCGAAGGCTTCTTCCGGCTCTGCGAGGCTCGCGGCCTGACGGGCGAGCAGGGAGCGATCATTCCTCAGGCCAACGTCGCCACGCTGATGCTCGACGAGAAGGTGCTGGCGGCGGTGCGCGCGGGGCAGTTCCATGTCTACGCGGTGCGCCAGGCCGACGAAGCCCTGAGCCYGCTGGTCGGCGAGCCGGCCGGTACGCCGGATGAGAATGGCGACTTTCCCGAGGGCAGCGTCAACGCGCGGGTGGTGGAACGCTTGCGGGTGATCGCGGAAATGGTCAGCGACGAAGACCTCAAGGAGGCCGAAAAAGAGTTGGCGCAGGAAGCCTTGCTGGAAGTCAAACCGGCCTGAGTCAATCTCGAAACTGAGGAGGCTCCCTGTGGCGAGGGAGCTTGTCGGACCGCCGCACCGCCCCGTTCGGCTGCGTAGCAGTCGTCAAATCGGCGATGAGGTCTGTCTGATAAATTTCGGGGCCGCTTCGCAGCCCAACGGAGCAAGCCCCCTCGTCACATCTCTGGCGTCAATATTTGCACGGCGACCACTCGGCGCCTTCTGGCTGCGGGCCGCGTGCGAGCTGAACTTTTCTTCTATTCTCTGCTCAAGGATATCGACAGTTATCACTGGATCGAGACAGCCTTCCCGTGGAGGCTGAATACCGGATCTACCGAGGGTCGCCGCCATGTCGCGCAACCTCTGCCTCACCCGTCAATGCCTGGGCCTTGTGACCCGTATCGAATGTGCTATCCGTCCGCTGGCGGGAGATACGGGCATGTGGACCTTGCTTTTTGCCGCCGGAATGGCCGGCGAGCAACCTTCAGCCATCAAGGCTCAAGGCCCGTTCCGTGGGCCGGTCGTGGCTGAATCGATCCTCGACACCATCGTCGAAAGTCTGACCCTGCATGGCTACGAGCTGGCCGATGACCCGCAAATCTGGTGCCTGCACCTGCAAGYCCAGTTGCGAGAGATCAACGRTGGCCGTTTCCACAACCTTGCCGGTCCCGGGTTTCGACCTGAAGGCTGATCCAGGCTATTGATCCAGGTTACCTGGCTCGGTCTTGTCGAGTTTGACCTCGAAACCGTATTGCACGGTGGTGAGGTTGGTTCGCTGATAAGTTTCCAGACGTGTGGGCTGGCCGTAGAAGTAATGCACTGCGAATAACCCCGGACCTTGCGCGTTCGCGTCGTGACTGACCGAAAGAATCTCCTTCAGATAGTTGCCACTGTCGTCCTTGGCGAAAAAGCGCCAGTCCTGGTCGGGGAACAGCTTCAGATCAACCACCAACTCATTCCCTTTGAGCGTCAGGCCCTTGGGCAGTTGGGGGGCGTCGTAGGTTTGCTTGTCGACAGTCGCCAGGAACAGCGGCATGGAGCCCACCGCGTAGGCCGGAGTTTCTGCAAACAGATTCAGATCGTAGGTGATGCTGCCGCGTAGCGGGTCGACCTGATACGCCTCCGGTGGCAGCTCGATCGGCCCATCGCGCCGGCCATTGCTGTCTTGGGTAAAGAACGTCACGGGACTTTCGCCGGGATTGAACGAGGTGCCGAGCAGTTCATCATTGAAACTTCTGGGGTGATCGAAATCGATGCGCGCGGCGCTCGGGTCGTCGATCGACTGGCTGATACTGATGCTTTTTTTCAGTTGGTTCTCGTCCAGCGTCGCACCCTTGAGCCAGGTCGCAGCCTGGTCGTCGTATACCACCACGGGCAAGGTCAGTGGCTGGATGGTTTTTTCCGTCGTGTGCGGGTCGAAGCGGCGTACTGGCAGGTCCAGGTTCTTGCGGGTCACCGTGACCGCCGAGAAATCCAGCAGGCTGACTTCGAGCGTGTCGATCGGTCCATTGAAGTACACCTTGGCATACTGTCGGGTTTGTTGTTTTTCAAAGGCACGCTGGTCGTCCTCGAGCTGTTTTTCGAACGCTTCGCTCCAGGCTTTCTGCTGTTGCATTTGCGCCAGTTGTTTTTGATAGAACGCAATTTGCGTGGCGGTTTCATTGATCGCGCCCGAGCGCGAGAGGAATTGCCCGGTACTGTCCCTGGCCTGAACGATCAGCGAGTTGGGCGGTGTATCGCGAACCTCGGGGGCCGGTGGTGCGCTGTTACTGAATTCGATTTCGGCATGGTTTTTTTCAAGCTTCAGCAGCGTGACACTGAGGTTGTCATTGGTGCGCGTCTGGCCGACGTCCTTTTTGGTCAGGTTGAAGCTGTAGATTCGGCGTGGGGCGATGACCTCCACCTTGCCTTGCAGGCTCACTGGTTGTGGCAGGTGCTTTTTGTCCACACCCAGGCCTTCGATGAAGGGGTAGGTCACCGTCAAGTCATCGGGGTTGGTCAGGTTGGAGCTCGACGGGCTCAGCTGAATGCCGGGATCGGTTTCCGACCATTCCGGCTGAAACGCGATGACGCGCTTGTTGCTGAGGGTCACCGATTGCCATTCCAGGTCATGAGGGAAAAGGAATGCGCCAGGGGCGTTGAAGTGGAGGGGGAATACTGGTTGCAGATCGGTCAGGTAATCCGAGCTGGACTCCTTGTGCAGCACGAACAGCCCGTTGATGTAAGTGTCGACCAGCGCCTGGGGCGTGGGGTAGTGCTTGAATACGGCGAGGGCATCTTCGCCGTATTCGGTGACCACCGGTTTACTGTCGAGCTTGAGTTGCGCACGCTCGAGCAGCAGCACTGAACCGCCGAGTTCGGTCACGACGTCCTTGAGTTTCGGATCCTTGATCGCCTCCAGAGACTTTTCGAACTGCGCGGTCTTTTCTTCGAGGCTGACTTGGCGTTTCTCATCGCTGGGTGAACAACCACCGAGCAGCAATGCGAGGCAAAGTCCTGCACTCGTTAAGGGCAATCGCACATCCATTTCCAGTTTTCCTGTCCGATGTCGCTGACCTGTCATTGATCTGGACACTAGCAGAAAAACTTTGTCACACACACGCAGGTTGCGGATTTTCCGGCGGTTTCTGGGTGTAACAGGCGGCTGTTATACTCGCCGCCATTTCCAGCCCCTTGTGTGAGATTCAATGGAACGCTTTATCGAAAATACAATGTACGCCTCCCGCTGGTTGCTGGCGCCGATCTATTTCGGTTTGTCGCTGGGCTTGCTGGCGTTGGCACTGAAATTCTTCCAGGAAGTCATCCACGTCATCCCTAACGTGTTCTCGATGGCCGAGTCGGATCTGATTCTGGTGTTGTTGTCGCTGATCGACATGGCGCTGGTAGGCGGCTTGCTGGTGATGGTGATGATCTCCGGTTACGAGAACTTCGTTTCCGAACTGGATATCGACGACAGCAAGGAGAAGCTCAACTGGTTGGGCACCATGGATTCGTCTTCGTTGAAGATGAAGGTCGCGGCTTCCATCGTGGCAATTTCGTCGATCCACTTGCTGCGGATTTTCATGGACGCCAAGAACGTCGATCCGGAGCATTTGCAGTGGTACGTGATCATCCACATGACCTTCGTGGTGTCGGCGTTTGCCATGGGTTATCTGGACAAGCTGACCAAGCACTGATCCGCCCTTACTCGGTCCACCGCACCGCCCGTCTGTTGCGAAACAGACGGGCGGTGTCGTTTGTGGCTTGTACTTTGGTGCGTCGAGGCATATCCCTGTAAGAACCCTGGCTCTCCACTGCGTGAGGTGCGCTCATGAACCTGCAAGAGTTGAATGCGTTTGCCATCGCCGGAAAGATCGATGAGTTGAACCTGATCTCGATGGAAGGCGTGTTCTACGTGCTGGAGGCTCGGATGCATGGTACGGCGCATCCAGTGCTCGATGCTCATGGCGAGACATTGCAGCTGCGGTCGGTCGAGCATGCGCGTGAAGTGCTTCACGACTGTCCCAAGCCATTCAACGTTGTATGTACCTCGGCCCATGATGAAATGTGCGGTACCAGCGCCGAGGAAAGTCCGAAATTACCGAGCACCTTCCGTTCTGCGTAACAGGGCTGACGCCGCTCATCAACGTGGCGGCATCTGTGCTAGTCTGCTCGCCCTTTTGATTCCGGGCGCTCCGGGATGCGCTGTGCACGCACGGCAAGTTCCAGGGCCGTCCGCACAGCGGAGCAGTGTCATGTCCGAAGTAAATCTGTCCACCGATGAAACCCGCGTCAGCTACGGCATTGGCCGTCAGTTGGGCGACCAGCTGCGTGACAATCCGCCACCGGGCGTGAGCCTGGACGCAATCCTGGCGGGTCTGACCGACGCGTTCGCCGGCAAGCCAAGCCGTGTGGGTCAGGAAGAAATGTCCGCCAGCTTCAAAGTGATCCGCGAGATCATGCAAGCTGAAGCGGCTGCCAAGGCTGAAGCTGCTGCTGGCGAAGGCCTGGCTTTCCTGGCTGAAAACGCCAAGCGTGAAGGCATCACTACTCTGGCTTCGGGCCTGCAATTTGAAGTGCTGACTCAAGGTGAAGGCGCCAAGCCAACCCGTGAAGATCAAGTGCGCACTCACTACCACGGCACTCTGATCGACGGCACTGTGTTCGACAGCTCCTACGAGCGCGGCCAGCCTGCAGAATTCCCGGTAGGCGGCGTTATCGCTGGCTGGACCGAAGCCCTGCAACTGATGAACGCGGGCAGCAAATGGCGTCTGTACGTGCCGAGCGAACTGGCTTACGGCGCTCAAGGCGTAGGCAGCATTCCGCCGCACAGCGTACTGGTATTCGACGTCGAACTGCTCGACGTTCTGTAATCCCGGTGTTGGAGCTGGCCCGCTCCTGCAGGGCCAGCTCCGGCATTTTTACAAATGATCTTCATACCTCGAACTTGGTATTCAGGTCATGACTCGGGCGCAACGCCCGGGCATAGCAAAACAGAAACAGATTGCGCACCAGTTCCTTGAGCACCACCGGCTCGCTGGAACTCAGGCCGTTGACGTCCAGATCACCCTGATCCTGCAGCTCGTTCAAGGCTTCTTCTTCAAGCACCGCACAGACTTCCCCGGTTTCCCGATGCAGGATTCTGAGGTAGGGATGTGGGCGGTCCAGCCAGGCATCGATCAAATAAGTCATGGGTCTCATCTCCATTGATTGGGTTCAATGAGAATAATTCCTATTCATTAAATAGCAAGGGCCTATTGGCGGTTTGCGTTTTTTATCGGGTAAGGATTGCGTAAGGTCAAAACGGCTGGCGTTTGGCTATTGCGAGGAGTGCTGGGTGAGGCGGGAAGGGCAAAGCACCATCCCACGCAGGGCGCGGGATGGAATACAGCGGGCTCAGACTTTTCTGACGAACTCGGATTTGAGTTTCATCGGGCCGATGCCGTCGATCTTGCAGTCGATGTCGTGGTCGCCATCGCACAGGCGGATGTTCTTGACCTTGGTGCCGACCTTGACCACCAGGGAAGTGCCTTTGACCTTGAGGTCCTTGATCACGGTGATGGTATCGCCGTCCTGCAGCACATTGCCGACCGAGTCCTTTTTCACGGTATCGTCGGACGCTACTTCGGCTTCGCCAGTGGCGGACCACTCATGGGCGCACTCCGGGCAGATCAGCTGTGCGCCGTCTTCGTAGGTGTATTCGGAATTGCATTTCGGGCAGGGTGGCAACGTGCTCACTAAAGCTCCTTGGATTCAGGATGGCTAAAAAGCGCACATTATATAGGGATTTATCGCAGGAGGGAGCGAACAGCAAAAGATCGCAGCCTTCGGCAGCTCCTTGGTGTACCCATGTGGAGCTGCCGAGGGCTGCGATCTTTTGAATTTGCTATGAATATCAGTGCGTGCGAGCGACCGCAAATTCACTCAATTCCACCAGCGCATCGCGGTATTCGCTGGCGGGCAGGGCGCCGAGGCACTTGATCGCACGGGCCACGTAGTCGCGGGCCAGTTGCGCGGTGTAATCCAGCGAGCCGGAAGCTTCGACCGCTTCGCGAATGCTTTCCAGGTCTTCGATGCCACCTTTCTGGATCGCCTGACGAACCAGTGCGGCCTGCTCCGGAGTGCCTTCGCGCATGGTGTAGATCAGCGGCAGCGTCGGCTTGCCCTCGGCCAGGTCGTCACCGACGTTCTTGCCCAGGGTCTCGGCATCGCCACGGTAGTCCAGCAGGTCGTCGACCAGTTGGAAGGCCACGCCCAGGTGATCGCCGAAGGTGCGTAGCGCTTCGCTCTGTTCCAGCGAGGCGCCGGCCAGGGCTGCGGCGCTGTGGGTCGAAGCCTCGAAGAGCATCGCGGTTTTGCCGCGAATGACTTCCATGTAGGTTTCTTCGGTGGTGCTGGCGTCGCGGACCTTCGACAGCTGCAATACTTCGCCTTCAGCGATGATGCGCGTGGCTTGCGAAAGGATCTTCATTACCGGCATGGAGCCCAGTTCGACCATCATTTCGAAAGAACGCGAATACAGGAAGTCGCCCACCAGCACGCTCGGCGCGTTGCCCCACATGGCATTGGCGGTTGAACGGCCACGGCGCATGCCGGACATGTCGACGACGTCGTCGTGCAGCAGGGTGGCGGTGTGCAGGAACTCGATGGTCGCGGCCAGCAGGCGCAGGTCATCGCCCTCGCGGCCCAGTGCCTTGCCGCACAGCAGCACGAGCAAGGGACGCAGGCGTTTGCCGCCAGCCGAGGTAATGTAGTCGCCGATTTTCGATACCAGCGGCACTCGGGAAGTCAGCTGCTTCTTGATGATGCCGTCGACGGCGCTAAAATCGTCCGCCACCGCGCGGTAGAAAGCTTGGGGTTGCATCAGCGACAGTTGCTCCAGAAGGGTTGCGCGGCATGCTAGGACCCACGTCCGGGCCTGTCAAGGCGCGATGGACGGCCACTTGCAACGCCAGAGTAGCTTGCGTACAATCGCGCACCCTGAACTTCCTGGGCAGCACCTGCCTTACGCAATTGCAAACAGGCCTTCCAGCCTTATGCAGCCATGCCAGCCAATACCTCTTCTTATAAAGAGCTGGGTGAGCAGGATTATCGGAGAAATACCATGTCTTATGCAGTAATCGTTACTGGTGGCAAGCAGTACAAAGTTGCTCCAGGTGAATACCTGAAGATCGAAAAACTGGAAATCGCTACCGGCGAATCCGTAACTTTTGATCGCGTTCTGTTGGTTGCCAATGGCGACGACGTGAATATCGGCGCTCCAGTTGTTCCTGGCGCTACCGTTGTGGCTGAAGTGATCTCCCAAGGTCGTCACGATAAAGTCCGCA
Source organism: Pseudomonas sp. 05N433 (assembly GCF_056396925.1). Lineage (NCBI taxonomy): Bacteria > Pseudomonadati > Pseudomonadota > Gammaproteobacteria > Pseudomonadales > Pseudomonadaceae > Pseudomonas > Pseudomonas sp. 05N433. The sequence continues at coordinate 43,731 of NZ_JBFTML010000015.1, forward strand.
TCATCAAGTTCCGTCGCCGTAAGCACCACATGAAGCGTATGGGCCACCGCCAGTGGTACACCGAGATCAAAATCACCGGTATTCAGGCTTAATCAGCCTAATTCCTCACTAGGAGAATTGAACTCATGGCACACAAAAAAGCTGGTGGTAGTACCCGTAACGGTCGCGACTCAGAAGCCAAGCGCCTTGGCGTGAAGATGTATGGCGGCCAGGTCATCAAGGCCGGTAACATCATCGTGCGTCAGCGCGGCACCCAATTCCACGCTGGCTACGGCGTTGGTATGGGTAAAGATCACACCCTCTTCGCGAAAATCGAAGGCGTGATCAAGTTTGAAGTAAAAGGCGCCTTCGGTCGTCGTTACGTGAGCGTCGTCGCAGCTTAATTGCGCGATCGCTGGAAAAGCCCTGTCTTGCGACGGGGCTTTTTCGTTTGTGGGGTGAGTCTCTTGCAAAGCTGTTTGTGATGGGCTCCAGCGCTGTATTGGCGGTCGTTGATTGAGGTCGCTGCGCTCATTTTTGCAAGAGTCTTATGTCTTGGTTGTTTTTCGGCTCGTCCGTATGGCGAGAGGCGTTTTGTTATGAAGTTTGTTGATGAAGTATCGATTCGAGTAAAGGCCGGCGACGGTGGCAACGGTTGCATGAGTTTCCGTCGAGAAAAATTCATTGAAAACGGCGGCCCGAACGGCGGTGACGGTGGTGATGGCGGTTCCATCTACATGATGGCCGACGAAAACCTGAACACCCTGGTCGACTACCGTTACACCCGGCACTTCGATGCCGAGCGCGGTTTCAACGGTGGCAGTACCGACTGCACCGGCAAAAAAGGTGAGGATCTGATCCTGYGGGTGCCGGTAGGTACCACAGTGATCGACTCTGCCACCCAGGAAGTCATTGGCGACCTGACCAAGGCCGGCCAGAAGCTGATGGTGGTTCAGGGCGGCTGGCACGGTCTGGGTAACACTCGTTTCAAATCCAGTACCAACCGTGCGCCGCGCCAGACTACGCCGGGCAAGCCGGGTGAGCAGCGCGACCTGAAACTGGAAATGAAGGTGTTGGCGGACGTCGGTCTGCTCGGTTTGCCGAACGCCGGCAAAAGTACCTTCATTCGCTCGGTGTCGGCCGCCAAGCCGAAAGTCGCCGACTACCCGTTCACCACATTGGTGCCGAACCTGGGTGTGGTCAGTGTCGATCGCTGGAAGAGCTTTGTGGTCGCGGATATTCCGGGCCTGATCGAAGGTGCTTCCGACGGCGCGGGCCTGGGGATTCGCTTCCTCAAGCACTTGTCGCGTACGCGTCTGCTGCTGCACCTCGTCGACATGGCGCCGCTGGATGACACCAGTGCGCCGGATGCCGCTGAAGTGATCGTCAGCGAGCTGACCAAGTTCAGCCCGTCCCTGGCCGAGCGTGATCGCTGGCTGGTGCTGAACAAGTGCGACCAGATCCTTGAGGAAGAGCACGATGCTCGCGTCAAGGAGATCGTTGATCGTCTGGAGTGGACCGGTCCGGTCTATGTGATCTCGGCGATCGCCAAGCAAGGCACCGAGCGTCTGTGCCACGACATCATGCGTTATCTGGAAGATCGCGCCGATCGCCTGGCTAACGACCCGGTCTACAAGGAAGAGCTGGCTGAGCTCGATCAGCGCATCGAAGATGARGCGCGCGCCCAGTTGCAGGCGCTGGACGATCAGCGTGCTCTGCGCCGCAGCGGCGTGAAGTCGGTCCATGACATCGGCGACGACGATTGGGACGAAGAAGATGTGGATGACGAAGACGGTCCGGAAATCATTTACGTGCGTGACTGATTCGTTGCGATAAACTTAAGCGCCGCTCACTGGAGCGGCGTTTTAGTATCTGGAAATCGACTGTTGGTCACGAAGAACCACGAATAACGTCACGGGCAGTGCCAGGTCGCGCTGCCCTCAAGCTAAGGTTGAAGATGATGCGGAGCAAGGTGACAGGTGCGCAGCGTTGGGTCGTGAAGATCGGCAGCGCTTTGCTGACGGCGGACGGCAAAGGCCTGGATCGCGCAGCAATGGGTGTCTGGGTCGAGCAGATGGTTGCCCTGCATGAGGCGGGCGTTGAACTGGTGCTGGTGTCCTCCGGGGCAGTGGCGGCGGGCATGAGCCGTCTGGGCTGGACCTCGCGACCCAGTGCGATGCACGAGTTGCAGGCGGCTGCCGCCATCGGTCAGATGGGGTTGGTGCAGGCCTGGGAGTCGAGCTTCGCCGAACATGGTCGGCATACCGCACAGATTCTCCTGACTCACGACGATTTGTCCGACCGCAAGCGCTACCTGAATGCTCGTAGCACCCTGCGTGCGCTGGTCGAGTTGAAGGTGATCCCGGTGATCAACGAAAACGACACCGTGGTCACTGACGAAATCCGTTTCGGCGACAACGACACGTTGGCGGCGCTGGTGGCGAATCTGGTCGAAGCCGATTTGCTGGTGATCCTCACCGATCGCGATGGCATGTTCGATGCTGATCCACGCAACAATCCCGACGCCAAGCTGATTTATGAGGCGCGGGCCGACGATCCGGCGCTCGATGCGGTAGCCGGTGGTACTGGTGGTGCGCTGGGGCGTGGCGGCATGCAGACCAAGCTGCGCGCTGCGCGTCTGGCGGCGCGCTCTGGTGCGCACACCATCATCGTTGGTGGGCGTATTGAGCGAGTGCTGGATCGCCTCAAGGCTGGCGAGCGCATTGGCACTTTGCTGTCGCCTGAGCGCGGCATGCTGGCGGCCCGCAAACAGTGGCTGGCCGGGCATCTGCAGACTCGCGGCACGCTGGTGCTGGACGCGGGGGCGGTGACTGCGCTGTCTCAGGGCAACAAAAGTTTGCTGCCGGTAGGTGTAAAGCTGGTCCAGGGCAGCTTCCGTCGCGGCGAAATGGTGGTCTGTGTGGCGCCGGACGGTCGTGAAATCGCTCGTGGCCTGGCTAACTACAGTGCTCTGGAAGCACAAAAAATCATCGGTCAGTCGTCTGAGGCGATTATCGGTCTGTTGGGTTACATGGCGGAGCCGGAGCTGGTTCACCGGGATAACCTGATTCTGGTCTGAAGGAATACCTGAATGCGTGTGGCAAAAGGATTATTGGGCTTGTTGTTGGCGATGCCGTTGCTGGCCTCGGCCGAGGAAATTGGCCAGGTGTCGACGGTGTTCAAATTCGTTGGCCCGAACGACCGTATTGTTGTCGAGGCGTTTGATGATCCGAAAGTGGAGGGCGTGACCTGTTACTTGTCGCGTGCCAAGACGGGTGGCGTGAAAGGTGGTCTGGGATTGGCCGAGGATCGCGCCGAGGCGTCTATTGCATGTCGCCAGGTCGGGCCGATCAGCTTCAAGGGTGAGCTCAAGGATGGCGAGGAGGTATTCAAGGAGCGCACCTCGCTGGTATTCAAGACTATGCAGGTAGTGCGATTCCTCGACAAGAAGCGCAATACCCTGGTGTATCTGGTCTACAGCGATCGCTTGATCGAGGGCAGTCCGCAGAATGCAGTGACGGCAATTCCGATTCTGCCGTGGACGCACGCTCAGTAAGATAACGAAGGTCCAGGTGTGGGGGTGAGTCTGCTTGCTCCCACATTTTTTTTGCATTGTATTTAATAAATCGCAGGCAATAAAAAACCGACCCTGAGGTCGGTTTTTTAACGAGCGCGTCGCTTAGGCAGCAGCGGCAACGTTCAGGGCCTTGACGTGGCCATTCAGGCGGCTCTTATGGCGAGCAGCTTTGTTCTTGTGGATGATGCCTTTATCGGCCATACGGTCGATAACTGGCACGGCCAGAACGTAAGCAGCTTGAGCTTTAGCAGCGTCTTTTGCGTCGATGGCTTTAACTACATTCTTGATGTAGGTACGAACCATGGAACGCAGGCTGGCGTTGTGGCTGCGACGCTTCTCAGCCTGTTTTGCACGTTTTTTGGCGGAAGGTGTGTTGGCCACCGTCGAGCTCCTCGAAAGACTTTTTAGGAAATAGCAAACAAAATAGGCCGCGAATCATGCCGATGAGTTGATGTCTTGTCAAGGGCGGAAGAGACGTTCCGCTAAGTGGCCGGTTCCGGCCCCATGAAAACTACTGCGCTCGGCAATACAGCGTTGAAAGCAGACTCGAAATGCTCATTGACTAAAGTCAACTCCGCTTTCTCGCCTGCTTTCGCCTTGTCTTGCCTTCGCTCGCTACGTTTTCAAGGGGACGGTGCGCTGGATATTTCTTTCCGGCGCGCGACCTGTAAACTCGCGAGCTTTGGCTCTGTGCTGTTGCGGCGCGGAGTATCGCATAAGTGGGCGCGTTGTTCGCCTGCTGTTTATCGACAGGCACAAACTCTTTCAATGAATCTGCTCAAATCGTTGGCCGCTGTCAGCTCTATCACGATGCTTTCCCGGGTGTTGGGGTTTGTTCGTGACACTCTAATCGCCCGTGCATTTGGTGCCGGAATGGCGACTGACGCCTTCTTTATCGCCTTCAAGCTGCCCAATCTGCTGCGGCGGATCTTCGCCGAAGGGGCATTTTCCCAGGCGTTTGTGCCGATTCTTGCCGAATACAAAAGCCAAAAGGGCGAGGAGGCGGCGCGAACCTTCATTGCCTACGTCTCAGGCCTGCTGACACTGGTACTGGCGCTGGTCACTGCGTTGGGCATGCTCGCCGCCCCCTGGGTTATCTGGGCCACGGCACCGGGTTTCGTCGATTCTCCTGAAAAATTCCGGCTGACAACCGATCTGCTGCGGGTCACTTTCCCTTATATATTGCTGATCTCCCTGTCGTCGCTGGCCGGGGCGATCCTCAACACCTGGAACCGCTTCTCGGTGCCAGCTTTCGTGCCGACCCTGCTCAATGTCAGCATGATCATCTTTGCAGTATTCCTGACGCCGTATTTCGATCCGCCGGTGATGGCGCTGGGCTGGGCCGTTCTGGTGGGTGGGCTGGCGCAGCTGCTCTATCAACTGCCGCACCTGAAAAAGATCGGCATGCTGGTACTGCCGCGTTTGAATCTGCGCGATAGCGGTGTCTGGCGGGTCATGAAACAGATGCTGCCCGCGATCATCGGCGTTTCGGTGAGTCAGATTTCGCTGATCATCAATACTATATTTGCCTCGTTTCTGGTGGCCGGCTCCGTGTCCTGGATGTATTACGCCGACCGCCTGATGGAATTGCCATCCGGCGTGCTGGGTGTGGCGCTGGGCACGATTTTGTTGCCGACCCTGGCCAAGACCTATGCCAGCCAGGATCGCCACGAATACTCGCGAATCCTCGATTGGGGGCTGCGCCTGTGCTTCATGCTGGTGTTGCCGTGCGCCCTGGCGTTGGGGATTCTGTCTGAACCGCTGACGGTTTCGCTGTTCCAGTATGGCCATTTCAGTGCTTTCGATGCGGCCATGACTCAGCGCGCGTTGATCGCTTATTCCGTCGGCTTGCTGGGGATTATCGTGATCAAAGTGCTGGCGCCGGGCTTCTATGCGCAACAAAACATCCGCACGCCGGTGAAAATCGCGATTTTCACCCTGATCGTCACTCAGCTGTTCAACCTGGTACTGATCGGTCCGCTGGCGCACGCCGGCCTGGCCCTGGCCATCAGCGCGGGTGCCTGCATCAACGCCGGCTTGCTGTTTTATCAATTGCGCAAGCAGCAGATGTATCAGCCGCAACCGGGTTGGGCGAAGTTCGGGCTCAAATTGCTGGTGGCGGTAGCGGTGATGTCTGCAGTATTGCTGGGTGCGATGCACTTTATGCCGGCCTGGGGGCAGGGGCCTATGCTTGAGCGGCTGCTGCGTCTGGGTGCATTGGTRATCGCAGGCGTCGTGGCGTATTTCGGCATGTTGCTGTTGATGGGCTTCCGTTTGCGCGACTTCAATCGCAAGGCCTTGAGCTGAAGACGTTATCTCGATAATCATGGGCGAACCGGCAGTTTTGTCGGCTCGATTACTTTGGGTTACGGTGTTGCCTGTCGTCGGCCGCCGGGTGTGGTTATAATCGACCACTTTATGAGCAAGAAGCGCGTTATGCAGCTGGTTCGAGGTCTCCACAACCTGCGCCCCCAGCATCGGGGCTGTGTCGCCACTATTGGCAACTTTGACGGTGTTCACCGTGGCCACCAGGCTATCCTGGTCCGGCTGCGAGAGCGTGCGCTCGAGTTGGGCGTGCCCAGCTGCGTGGTGATTTTCGAGCCGCAGCCGCGGGAGTTCTTCGCTCCGGACACCGCCCCGGCCCGTCTGGCCCGCTTGCGGGACAAACTGCAGCTGCTGGCCGAAGAGGGTGTCGACCGGGTGTTGTGCCTGGCTTTCAACCATCGCCTGAGCAAACTCAGCGCCAGAGAGTTCGTCGATACCATTCTGGTGGACGGCCTCGGGGTGCAGCATCTGGAAGTCGGTGACGATTTCCGATTTGGCTGCGACCGGTTGGGGGATTTCGACTACTTGCAACAGGCCGGCGTCCTTCAGGGCTTTACCGTCGAAGCGGCGCAGACCGTCGAGCTGGACGGCATTCGTGTCAGCAGCACTCAGGTCCGCAATGCCCTGGCCGCTGCCGATTTCGCCTTGGCCGAGCAACTGCTCGGTCGCCCGTACCGGATTGCCGGTCGGGTCCTGCATGGCCAGAAGCTGGCGCGCCAGTTGGGTACGCCCACGGCCAACGTACAACTCAAGCGTCGTCGTGTGCCGTTGAGCGGGGTTTACCTGGTCAGCGTCGACATCGATGGCAAGACCTGGCCAGGCGTCGCCAATATTGGTGTGCGGCCAACGGTCGAAGGGGATGGCAAAGCTCACCTCGAAGTGCACCTTTTAGATTTTGCCGGCGATCTGTATGACCGGCGTTTGACGGTGGTTTTCCACCACAAGCTGCGTGAAGAGCAGCGTTTCGCCTCTCTGGAGGCGCTTAAGACGGCGATCAATGCGGATATCGCCGCCGCCCGTGCCCTGTCGCACCTAGCGCCAATCGCTAATGAAGAGCCTTAAATGACCGACTATAAAGCCACGCTAAACCTTCCGGACACCGCCTTCCCAATGAAGGCCGGCCTGCCTCAGCGCGAACCGCAGATTCTGCAGCGCTGGGACAGCATTGGCCTGTACGGTAAGTTGCGCGAGATTGGCAAGGATCGTCCGAAGTTCGTACTGCACGACGGTCCTCCGTACGCCAACGGCACGATTCACATCGGTCATGCGCTGAACAAGATTCTCAAGGACATGATCATCCGCTCGAAAACCCTGTCGGGTTTCGACGCACCTTATGTTCCGGGCTGGGACTGCCACGGCCTGCCGATCGAGCACAAAGTCGAAGTGACCCATGGCAAGAACCTGGGCGCCGACAAGACCCGCGAACTGTGCCGTGCCTACGCCACCGAGCAGATCGAAGGCCAGAAGTCCGAATTCATCCGTTTGGGCGTGTTGGGCGACTTCGCCAACCCGTACAAGACCATGGACTTCAAAAACGAGGCCGGTGAAATCCGCGCCCTGGCGGAAATCGTCAAGGGTGGCTTCGTGTTCAAGGGCCTGAAGCCTGTGAACTGGTGCTTTGACTGCGGTTCGGCCCTGGCTGAAGCGGAAGTCGAGTACGAGAACAAAAAGTCCGCGACCATCGACGTGGCCTTCCCGATCGCCGACGAAGCCAAGCTGGCTGCCGCGTTCGGTCTGCCGTCGTTGGGCAAACCTGCTTCGATCGTGATCTGGACCACCACTCCGTGGACTATCCCGGCCAACCAGGCGCTGAACGTTCACCCGGAGTTCAACTACGCCCTGGTCGACGTCGGCGACAAGCTGCTGGTACTGGCTGAAGAATTGGTCGAGTCCTGCCTGGCCCGCTACAGCCTGGAAGGTTCGGTGATCGCCACCACCACCGGTAAAGCGCTGGAACTGATCAACTTCCGTCACCCGTTCTACGATCGCCTGTCGCCGGTTTACCTGGCCGACTACGTTGAGCTGGGCGCGGGCACCGGCGTGGTTCACTCCTCGCCAGCCTACGGCGTGGACGACTTCGTGACCTGCAAGAAGTACGGCATGGTCAACGATGACATCATCAATCCGGTGCAAAGCAATGGCGTGTATGTGCCATCGCTGGAGTTCTTCGGCGGCCAGTTCATCTGGAAGGCCAATCCGGCCATCGTCGATAAACTGACCGAAGTCGGCGCGCTGCTGCACACCACCACCATCGAACACAGCTACATGCATTGCTGGCGTCACAAGACCCCGCTGATCTATCGCGCCACCGCGCAGTGGTTCATCGGCATGGACAAAGAGCCAGCAGCGGGCGACACCCTGCGCAAACGCGCGATCAAAGCCATCGAAGACACCAAATTCGTCCCGGCCTGGGGCCAGGCGCGCCTGCACTCGATGATCGCCAACCGTCCGGACTGGTGCATCTCCCGTCAGCGCAACTGGGGCGTGCCGATCCCGTTCTTCCTGAACAAGGAAAGCGGCGAACTGCACCCACGCACCGTCGAACTGATGGAAATCGTCGCCCAGCGCGTCGAAGTCGAAGGCATCGAAGCCTGGTTCAAGATGGACGCCGCTGAGTTGCTCGGTGACGAAGCGCCGCTGTACGACAAGATCAGCGACACCCTGGACGTCTGGTTCGACTCGGGCACCACGCACTGGCACGTCCTGCGCGGTTCGCACCCGATGGGCCACGAGACCGGCCCTCGCGCCGACCTGTACCTGGAAGGCTCGGACCAGCACCGCGGCTGGTTCCACTCGTCGTTGCTGACCGGTTGCGCCATCGACGACCACGCACCGTACCGCGAGCTGCTGACCCACGGTTTCACCGTCGACGAATCCGGTCGCAAAATGTCCAAGTCCCTGGGCAACGTGATCGCGCCGCAGAAGGTCAACGACACCCTGGGCGCCGACATCATGCGTCTGTGGGTAGCGTCTACCGACTACTCGGGTGAGATGGCGGTTTCCGAGCAGATCCTGCAACGCAGTGCGGACGCCTACCGGCGCATCCGTAACACCGCGCGTTTCCTGCTTTCCAACCTGACCGGTTTCAACCCGGCCACCGACCTCCTGCCGGCCGAAGAAATGCTCGCCCTGGACCGTTGGGCCGTGGATCGCACGCTGTTGCTGCAACGCGAGCTGCAGGAACACTACGGCGAATACCGTTTCTGGAACGTTTACTCCAAGATCCACAACTTCTGCGTGCAGGAGTTGGGCGGTTTCTACCTGGACATCATCAAGGACCGCCAGTACACCACTGGCGCCGACAGCAAGGCCCGTCGTTCGTGCCAGACTGCGCTGTTCCACATCTCCGAAGCGCTGGTGCGCTGGATCGCGCCGATCCTGGCGTTCACCGCCGACGAGCTGTGGCAGTACCTGCCGGGCGAGCGTAACGAGTCTGTGATGCTCAACACCTGGTACGAAGGCCTGAGCGAACTGCCGGAAGGCTTCGAGCTGGATCGCGCTTACTGGGACCGGATCATGGCGGTCAAGGTTGCGGTCAACAAGGAAATGGAAATCCAGCGTGCAGCCAAGGCCGTTGGTGGCAACCTGCAAGCCGAAGTGACGCTGTTCGCCGAAGACGCGCTGAGCGCCGACCTGGCCAAGCTGAGCAACGAACTGCGTTTCGTGCTGATCACTTCGACCGCCAGTGTTGCGCCATTGGTGCAGGCACCGGCCGATGCCGTGGTCACCGAAGTCAGCGGCCTGAAGCTCAAGATCGTCAAGTCGGCTCACGTCAAGTGCGCCCGCTGCTGGCACTGCCGTGAAGACGTCGGTGTGAACCCGGAACATCCGGAAATCTGCGGTCGTTGTGTCGACAACATCAGCGGCGCGGGCGAGGTTCGTCACTATGCCTAATGCGGCTGGCCGTTTCGGACGGCTGAGCTGGCTCTGGTTGAGTTTGCTGGTCCTGGTCATTGACCAGGCCAGCAAGTTCTACTTCGAAGGCAAGCTCGAGATGTACCAGCAAATCGTGGTGATCCCCGATTTGTTCAGCTGGACCCTGGCCTACAACACCGGGGCGGCGTTCAGCTTCCTGGCTGACGGCTCAGGCTGGCAGCGCTGGTTGTTTGCCTTGATCGCGGTGGTGGTTAGCGCGGTGCTGGTGATCTGGCTCAAGCGCCTGGGGCGCAACGACACCTGGCTGGCGATTGCGCTTGCCTTGGTGCTGGGTGGCGCGCTGGGCAATCTGTACGACCGCATTGCCCTGGGGCATGTGATCGATTTCATTCTGGTGCATTGGCAGAACCGCTGGTATTTCCCGGCGTTCAACTTTGCTGACAGCGCCATTTCTGTCGGTGCCGTAATGCTCGCGCTGGATATGTTCAAAAGTAAGAAGACCGGAGAAACCGTTCATGACTGAACAGGTATTGGCTGAACAACGTATCGGCCAGAACACGGAAGTCACCTTGCACTTTGCATTGCGCCTGGAGAACGGCGACACCGTCGACAGCACTTTCGACAAAGCCCCGGCGACCTTCAAGGTCGGCGACGGCAACCTGTTGCCAGGCTTCGAGGCCGCGCTGTTCGGCTTCAAGGCCGGCGACAAGCGCAGCCTGTCCATCGAGCCGGAAAACGCCTTTGGCCAGCCTAACCCGCAAAACGTGCAGATCATCCCGCGTAAACAGTTCCAGGACATGGAACTGTCGCCAGGATTGCTGGTGATCTTCAATGATGCGGCCAATACCGAGCTGCCAGGCGTGGTGAAGGAATTCGATGACGCGCAAGTGACCATCGACTTCAACCACCCGCTCGCCGGTAAGACCTTGACCTTTGACGTCGAGATCATCAACGTCAAAGCGTTGTAACTGACCGAATACGGTCACCTGTAGGAGCAGAGCTTGCTCGCGAAGGCGTCATCACATTCAGCATCAATGTTGACTGACACACCGCTTTCGCGAGCAAGCTCTGCTCCTACAATGATCTAACTTCTTGCGCGCAAGACACGAGGCACAGCATGCAAATCAAACTCGCCAACCCCCGTGGCTTCTGCGCCGGCGTGGACCGGGCGATCGAAATCGTCAACCGCGCCCTGGAAGTCTTCGGGCCGCCAATCTACGTGCGCCACGAAGTGGTCCACAACAAATTCGTGGTCGAAGACCTGCGTGCCCGTGGGGCGATCTTCGTCGAGGAACTGGATCAGGTACCGGATGACGTGATCGTGATCTTCAGCGCCCACGGCGTTTCCCAGGCCGTGCGTACCGAAGCCACAGGTCGTGGCCTGAAGGTGTTCGACGCGACCTGCCCGCTGGTGACCAAGGTGCACATCGAAGTCGCGCGTTACAGCCGCGACGGCCGTGAATGCATCCTTATCGGTCATGCCGGTCATCCGGAAGTCGAAGGCACCATGGGACAATACGATGGCAGCAATGGTGGCGCGATCTATCTGGTCGAAGACGAGAAAGATGTCGCCGAATTGCAGGTGAACAACCCTGAAAAGCTGGCTTTCGTTACCCAGACCACCCTGTCCATGGACGACACCAGTCGCGTGATCGACGCCCTGCGTGCGCGTTTTCCGGCGATCGGCGGTCCGCGCAAGGACGATATYTGTTACGCCACGCAAAACCGTCAGGACGCCGTCAAGCAACTGGCGGACGAATGCGACGTGGTGCTGGTGGTTGGCAGCCCGAACAGCTCCAACTCCAATCGTCTGCGTGAACTGGCCGAACGCATGGCCACCCCGGCCTATCTGATCGACGGTGCCGAAGACTTGCAAAAGAGCTGGTTCGACGGTGTCGAGCGTATTGGCATCACGGCCGGTGCCTCCGCTCCGGAAGTGCTGGTACGTGGCGTGATCCAGCAATTGCAGGCCTGGGGTGCCACGGGTGCCGATGAACTGGCCGGTCGCGAGGAGAACATCACCTTCTCCATGCCTAAAGAGCTGCGCGTGCGTTCGCTGCTGTAATACTTTTCGCCTTTCGACACAGCGCCTGCTCAGCCTTACGGTTGGCCAGGCGCACTCGACCGCTCGCCGCCAGTACCACCTGGAGCTGGCTGACCGGCTCGCGAGCCGAGCAAATATGTAGCGTCCCTGCCTGAAATGCCCGCCCGGGCATCAGCGGTTGGCCCAGACTGCTGAACCGCACGAAACGCCTGACCCACCAATTGCCGACAATCGGCGTCCGCGCATCACCTGCGCGCTCGACCAGTAGCGGATTGCTGCTGTCCTCTGGCCCTTTGCCGCTGATGTCCAGAATGATCCGCCAGCCCTGGCTCCAATCGCCGTTGATGCCATGAATGACCACGTTCTGGTTGCGGGTTATGGCCAGGGTTCTGGCCTGGCGGATCCCACTGATCAGCGACTCGGCCGCCTGCTCCCGATGATTCGATTCCGTCAGTGCAGCGAACGCCGGACTGACCAAGTGCAGAACAATCCCGACAATCGTCAGTCCCATGAGCAGTCCGATCAGGCTGAAACCTTGCTGATGCATGTCATCTCCCTCCATGGAGTGCTGCGGCCCGCGCGATCCTTGCGCGAGTAATGGCAAAACAACCGTACATCTGTCGGTCGAATGTTCTAGCGTGTAGAAGCAGGTATAGCCGACGGCAACGGAGGGCACTGATGGATCATCGTACAAAAGGTTTCACGCTGATCGAGCTGCTGGTCACGCTCGCGGTGTTTCTGATCCTGATTACACTGGCCGTTCCGGCGTTCACCCGCTCGGTGCAAAGCAACAAGGCCGACACCGAGGTCGGCGACTTGCAACGGGCACTCAATTACGCGCGGCTTGAGGCGATTGATCGGGGCTTCACCACTCGGGTTCGCCCGACGGCCGGCGGCAGTGTCTGGACCGGCGAGCTGAGCGTTTATGACGGTACTGGCAATCCGGCCAATGTATTGCGGGTTGTTCCAGCGATGAGCAGCGGAGCAACTCTGACGCTAACCTCAGGAGTGACCGCGATTGATTTCAACAATCTCGGCGGCTTGGCAGCGCCGTCCACGGCGGTGGTGATCAGTTATGTGCTGGGGGCGCAAAGCAGGACGCTGAATGTGTGTTTGAACGGACGAATTCTATTGGGTGGAAGTTGCGGATGAGGGGTTGGAGCAAGCGTGCACAGGAGGGCATGACGCTGATCGAGGTATTGGTCGCGTTGTTGGTGCTGGCTGTGGGTCTGTTGGGCGCGGCGGCGATTCAGCTCAATGCGCTGAAGTACACCGACAGCTCACGGATGACCAGCCRGGCGAGTTTTATCGCCTACGACATGATGGACCGCATTCGCGCCAATTCCGGCGCCGATTACACCGTCACGCCGCCGACCTCGGGCAACTTGAGCGTGGCCCGGGATCAGGACCTCTACGACTTCACCACCAATATCGTCAATTTCGGCGGCGCCACGGCCACCGGCAGCATCGTCCGCAACCAGCGGGTATACACCATCACCATTACCTGGGACGACTCCCGGGCCGCCAATATCGCCGATTCGCGCCGCAGTTTTGTCCTCACCAGCCGTGCCACCGTTGATCCGGTGACGACACCATGAACAGAACCAGCAGAGGCTTCGGTCTGATCGAATTGCTGATCGCCCTGGCGTTGAGCCTGATCGTGGTCCTGGGTGTGGCGCAGATTTTCATCGCCGCCAAAAACACCTATGTCAGCCAGAACACAGCTGCCGGCATGCAGGAAGATGCGCGGTTCGTCCTGAGCAAGATGATTCAGGAAATTCGCATGGTCGGCATGTTTGGTTGCCTGGGTACGATTACCGACGCCAGCTCGGCGGGGGATTTCAATGCCAGCCTGCTCACACCGATCAGTTGGGACAATGCCAACCTCAAATTGACTCTGGTCACCGCAGATGTCGGCGGCAGTGGCGGAGTGCCGACCTGGACGGTGGTTTCCGACTGCCGAAATACTGCGACGGCCTACACCGGTTTACGCACGCCGGCATCGGGGCAGTTGGCGTTTCCGATCCGGCGGCTGGTCTACAGCTTCAGCAACAACCAACTGCTGATGGGCTCCGGCACTGGCACGCCGACTCAGGCGGTGCTGGTAAACAACGTCAGTRCCTTTGGCGTGAGCTTCGGTATCGCCAGTTCGGCCACGGATACAGCCGCCTCCAGTTACAGCAGTAATCCGTCCGATCCGGCGCGAATCCGCAGTGTGCGGCTGACGCTGACCCTCACCGACCCGAACAACCGGGTCCGCAATCAAACCTTCAACGTAGTTGCCGCCTTGCGCAACCGGTTGCAATGAGGGGAGGGCCGATGAGTCGTGCGTCCATGACATATCACGCCCAGCGCGGCATGGCGCTGTTGGTCAGCCTGGTGTTTCTCCTGGTGCTGACATTGATCGGTCTCTCGTCGATGCAGAGCGCCACGTTGCAGGAGAAAATGACCAGCAGCGTGATCCTGCGCAACCAGTCGTTCCAGGGCGCGGAAGCGGCGTTGCGGGTCGGTGAAAGCGCGGTGCAACTGAACTCCTACTCGTTGCCGGTCTGCAGTGGCACCAGCCAGTGCGCACCGCCGGCCGAGGCGTCGGTCATCACCGCCGCCGGGTTCAACTCCACCTCGGGGGTGAACTGGATCGCCTCCGGTAGCGGCTTTTATGGAGTGCAGAACATCGGCACTACCCTGACTGCCGTGAATGTGCCGAGCAACACGTCGGCAACCCTTTATCGGGTGACCGCCGTGGGCATCGCGGGCAGCTCGCGCAGTGTGGTGGAGAGTATTTATGCGAAGTACTGAGACCCGCACAGGCTGGCGCCATTGGTTACTGCAGCTGCTCTGCGGCGCGGTCTTGAGCCTTTACCTGGCAGCGCCGACCTACGCCTTCACGCCCTCGGATTCTCCGCTGTTGAGCGCCGCCGCCGTGCCTGCCAATGTGATGCTGCTGCTCGATGACTCGGGGAGTATGAACAACATTATCTGGGCGGCCGGCTTCGACCCGACGGTCGCACGCACCCCGGTGACGATTTGCCTCTCCAATGGTTCGTGCAACAAAGGCCGCGACCTGGACATGACCGATAACAATATCGCCTTGTCGAGTTTGAATCATGGAACATGCTCGAAGGCCGGATGGTACGGTTTTTATAAAAACAGCCTTCTCGGTCTGGATTCGCTTTGCCTGAAGCTTCCCGATCCGGTGGGAAGCGAGGACACGCGGTATACGGCGAATTATTTGTCCTACCTGATCAGCCTGGCCAACAACACTGACCGGGACTTCACCGACGGCTCGATCCCCAACGATTACCGGATGAACGTGGCGCGCAACGTTTCCAAGACGTTGGTGGCCAATAACCGTTCGCTGCGCATCGGCCTGTCGACGTTCAACCTGGCGGTCGGCAACCATAAGAATGACGGCGGTTACATCGCCCGCTCGATCAGCGATTTGTCGGCGGTCAGTGGCACTGTGACCCAGGCTCAGGCCGATACCAATTACACCTCACTGATCGCCGGGATCGACGAGCTGAGCGCGCAAGCCAATACGCCGCTGGCGGAAGCCTATTACGAGATCACTCGTTATTTCCGTGGCATGGCGCCGTACAACAACTCGACGCCCGACACCTATACCAGTCCGATTCAGTACCGTTGCCAGAAAAACTACGGGGTGGTGATCACCGATGGTCTGCCGACCTATGACCGAACCTTTCCGACCGATGATCCGCTGGGTGGCAGCCAGTTACCGAACTGGGACGGGATCAGCAGTAACGATGGTACCGATCCCTCAGGCGACGATGAGGGCGACACCCTGTACCTGGATGACATTGCCAAGTTCGCCTTCGATATCGACATGCGTTCCACGGGAACCGATGCCGCGGGTAAAAGCTGGAACGCCCTGGATTTTCCCAAGCAGAACATGAACACCTATACCGTGGGTTTCACCGCTGCAAACCAGATGTTGGCGGATGCCGCGACCTATGGGCAGGGCAAGTATTACCAGGCGAACGACAGTGCGGGACTTAACAATGCACTGTCTGCCGCCCTGAGCGACATCACTTCCAAGGCCGGCTCAGGTGGCAGTGGCGTGGCCAGCGGCACGACCCTGACCAGCAACTCGAGCTATTTCCAGACCAGTTACGATCCCAAGGACTGGCGGGGTACGATCAAGTCCTTTGGCTTCACGTCGGCGGGCGCGGTTAACACCGCCGCTGTGCTGTGGACGACCGACACCACCATCGTGCCCGGCGCCACTGCGCCGATCTACCAGTCCTGGAACAYGCAAACCAACGCCGCGGTCACCCTGGCTTACAGCAATTTCTCTGCGGCGCAGCAGACCGCCCTCAACCAGGGGCTGCCCACTGGCATCAACGGCAACGATCTGGTGGAGTGGAGCAAGGGCATCAACAAAACCGGGCTGAAAGTTCGCAGTGTATTGCTCGGCGACATCATCAATTCGCCACTCGTGCTGGCCTCACCCACGGACAAAACCGCGTCCGATCTGGTGGCAGACACCAGCTACAGCACTTACCTGACCACCAAAGCCGCCAACATGAATGCCAGCCTGGTGGTGAATGCCAACGACGGTTTTGTAAACATCATCAACTCGGCCAATGGTGTCAGGCGTTATGCCTACATGCCCTCCAGCGTGCTGCCATCGCTGAACGACATCGCTGATCCCACTTACATCAACGGTGTGAGCCACAAGTTTCTGGTCGATGGCCAGGTCGGCGTGTTCGATGCTCAGCTCAACAGCGCCTGGAAAACCCTGGCGATTGGCGGAACGGGGGCGGGCGGCAAAACCTTCTATGCGCTGCAATTGTTCGACGCATCGGCTGGTAATGAAACTAAAGCACTGTGGGAAGTCCGTGCGCCGGCCACGGCCAATACAACGAACGTTTTCAATGATCTGGGTTATGCCTATGCGCGCCCCGAAGTGGCACGCTTGGCCGATGGTCGCTGGGCCGCGTTTATCTCCAACGGCTATGGCAGCAACTCCGGGGTGGCAGCGTTGTATGTGGTGGATATTCGCGACGGCTCGCTGATCAAGAAAATCGTGGTCGACAGTACCGAAACCACCAACGGCCTGTCGTCGGTGAAGCTCAGAGTCAACTCGCAGAATGTGGTGCAGGCTGCCTACGGGGGCGATCTGAAAGGGCGGTTGTGGAAGTTCGATTTGAGTGGCACCACCCCTGACACCTGGGGCGTGGCGTTTTCCGGCAAGCCGTTGTTCACCACTGCAGGTGGCGCGACCCAGCCGATTACCGCGCAACCGTTGCTGGCGGATCACGTGTTGGGCGGCAAGGAGGTGTTTTTCGGCACCGGCAAATTCAATGAGGTTGCCGACAAGACCAATAAGGATCTACAGGCGTTCTACGCGGTATGGGATGCCGAGGGGGGCGCAGGACAAATCACTGTTTCCAGTTTGCAGGCGCAGGCGGTGACCGGCGTGTTTTCGGGCAGTACCGGGCAATTCATCACCACCAGCCAGAACGAGGTGACCTACCCGGCCAAGAAAGGCTGGTACTTGCCCCTGGTATACAACAACGTGCTGACGGGGGAGCGGGTGATCTATCAGGCCAGTCTGGTATCGGGGCGAATTGTTTTTACCACGCTCAGCGTGGATACCGTGGACCCCTGTGCCAGCTTCGGTACCGGCAAACTGGTCGAACTCGATGCGTTCAGCGGTAAGATGCTCAATTACGCGGTACTCGACACCAATGCCGACGGGGTGGTCGACGGCAACGACACGATTTCCAGCGGGGTGATCTTCACCGGTGGTATCCCGACCCTGAACGCGGTCGTCAATGACGCAACCCGCAAGATTGTGAACGACTCCGGTGGTGGCGTGACCACTCTGGTGGAAAAATCCGGTGGCGGCAGCGGCCGTCGCATCATGTGGCGACAAATACAGTAAGTGAGAGTGAGGCATGCGCAGATCCAACCGAGGTTTTACCCTGATCGAAATCATGATCGTGATTGCGATCATCGGGATCGTCATCACCATTGGCTATCCGAGCCTCACCGAGTACATAAAAAAGGGCCGCCGTACTGAAGTCGCCGGGTTGCTTTCCGAGCAGGCGCAGATCCTCGAGCGTTTCTATTCGAAGAATAATGTCTACACCAATGCCACCGGCCTCAGCGCCGGCAATGATTTCTACACCATCACCCCGACCCTGACCGATCAGACCTTCCTGCTGACGGCAACACGCAAGGCCGGTTCGACCATGGCCAGCGACAAGTGCGGTGATTTCACTCTCACCAATACCGGTGTCAGGAGTATGGTCAATGCCGCGTCCGGCCTGGCCACCAAGGATTGCTGGGGGCGCTGAGTTCCTTTTTCGGGCGCCTTTTGCGCCCTCTGTCTATAGAACGGTTGGATCAGAACATGAGCAGTCAACAGCAAGTGGTGATTGTCGGTAGCGGGGTGATTGGCCTGCTGACGGCGTTCAATCTCGCGTCCGAAGTGCAGAGCGTGGTGCTGCTGGACCGCTCGAACGTCGGTCAGGAGTCTTCCTGGGCCGGTGGCGGGATCGTTTCGCCGCTCTACCCATGGCGCTACAGCCCGGCGGTCACTGCACTGGCTCATTGGTCCCAGGATTTTTATCCACAACTGGCCCAGCGTTTGTTCGCTGCCACCGGTGTCGATCCTGAAGTGCACACCACCGGGTTGTATTGGCTGGACCTGGATGACGAGGCCGAAGCACTCGCCTGGGCCAAACGGGAGAACCGTCCGCTGCGGGCTGTGGATATCTCTGCGGCCCACGATGCAGTGCCGGTATTGGGCGCCGGTTTTTCGCGGGCGATCTACATGGCCGATGTGGCCAATGTGCGTAATCCACGGCTGGTGAAGTCCCTCAAGGCCGCCTTGCTGGCGTTGCCGAACGTGACGATCCATGAACAATGCGAGGTCAGCGAATTTATCCGGGAAGGTTCTGCGGTGGTCGGGGTACAGACCTCGACGGGGGCCATTCGGGGTGATGAGGTGGTTTTGACAGCGGGGGCCTGGAGCGGTGACTTGCTGAAAAAGCTGGGCCTGGAGCTGCCGGTCGAACCGGTCAAGGGCCAGATGATTCTCTACAAGTGCGCAGCGGACTTCCTGCCGAGCATGGTCCTGGCCAAGGGGCGTTATGCCATTCCCCGGCGCGACGGGCACATCCTGATCGGCAGTACGCTGGAGCATGAGGGCTTCGACAAGACGCCAACCGACACGGCGCTGGAAAGCCTGAAGGCATCGGCGGTGGAATTGATTCCGGCATTGGCGGATGCCGAGGTGGTGGGGCATTGGGCGGGGTTGCGGCCCGGGTCGCCTGAAGGAATCCCCTATATCGGTCGGGTGCCGGGATATGACGGGCTCTGGCTCAACTGCGGGCATTACCGTAACGGGCTGGTGCTGGCGCCGGCGTCATGTCAGTTGTTTGCCGATGTGATGCTGGGGCGGGCGCCGATTATCGACCCTGCGCCGTATGCGCCGGCCGGACGAATCTGACAGAAGAGCTGTTAACGGTTCAATCCAGCCCCAATTTCTTCAGCCTGTAACGCATCGACCGAAATGACAGATTCAATCGCTGGGCCGCCGCCGTGCGGTTCCAGCGGGTTTCTTCCAGGGCTTGGAGGATGAGTTTGCGTTCGACGTTTTCCAGATAGGCTTCCAGATTATCGATCTGTGTCAGGTCTGGCACGCCGCCGTCCGGGTTGCAGTTGCCTTCTGCCAGGCGCAGGTCGCTGGCTTCGATCTGTTTGTTCTCGCACAAGGTGTGAGCCCGTTCGAGCATGTTCTCCAATTCCCGCACGTTTCCAGGAAAGCGATAGTTTTTCAGCGCTTCGAGGGCTTGTGGGTGGAGTTTTGCGGGGGGCTGGCCAGTGCTGGCCGCCAGTCGCTTGAGCATATTGTTGGCCAGAAGCTCAATGTCGTCGCGGCGTTCGCGCAAGGACGGTACTCGCAGCTCGATCACGTTCAGGCGGTAGTACAAGTCCTGGCGAAAGCGTTCGGCGGCGACTTCGGCATCGAGGTCTTTGTGAGTGGCGCAGAGGATGCGCACATCGACCACGGTTTCCTGCTGGCCACCGATGCTGCGAACGGCTTTCTCCTGTATGGCCCGCAGCAGTTTGACCTGCATTGCCAGCGGTAGGTCAGCCACTTCGTCGAGGAACAAAGTACCGCCCTGGGCTGCCTGGAACAGCCCGGGCTTGTCTTCGATGGCGCCGCTGAAACTGCCTTTGCGATGGCCGAAAAACTCGCTTTCCATCAATTCCGACGGGATTGCCCCACAGTTCACCGGGACGAACGGTCGGCTGGCGCGTGGGCCTTGGTCGTGGATAAGTCGGGCGACCAGTTCCTTGCCGCTGCCGGATTCGCCACTGATGTAGACCGGGGCTTGGCTGCGGGCCAGTTTGTCGATTTGTTTGCGCAGGTTGCGCATGGGCAGCGAGTCGCCCAGCAGCCGACGGTCGATGCCGCTGCTGGTGCCGCCTGGCGCTGGCAAGCTCAGGGCGCTGATGACCAGTTCGCGCAGGCGGGTGAGGTCGACCGGTTTGGTCAGGAAGTCGARGGCGCCGGCCTTGAGGGCATTTATTGCTGTCTCCAGGCTGCCGTAGGCGGTGATCATCGCCACCGGCACTTGCGCATAGCGCTGCTGGATGTGCTGCACCAGCGCCAGACCGGTGCCGTCAGGCAGGCGCATGTCGGTCAGGCACAGGTCGAACGTATCCCGTGCCAGTAGCGCCTGCGCTTCTGCGAGGTTGCGTGCGCTGGAGGTGTCGAGTTTCATCCGTCCCAGGGTGATTTCCAGGAGTTCGCGGATATCCGGCTCGTCGTCGACGATGAGGATTTTTTGCCGTGGGCTCGTGTTCAACTTTGTTTCCGTCCGTGAGCAAAGGTGATGCGAAAGCAGCCGCCGCCTTGGCGTGATTTGAAGTCTAGGCGGGCTTGATTGCTTTCGCACAGCTCACGGGACAGATAAAGCCCCAGGCCAGTACCCTGGCTGCTGGTGGTGAAGAACGGTTCGAACAAGTGAGTACGTTGGTCCGGTGCAACGCCAGGGCCATCGTCCAGGACTTCCAGGGTCGGCAACTGGCTGTCCGGGTCGATAAACAACTCAAGCCAGGCCTGCGCCCGATCATGCTTGAGGGCGCTATGGCGCCAGGCATTGCGCAACAGGTTATCGAGAATCTGGGTCAGCTGATCCGGATCCATCAGGGTTTTGAAGTCTCCCAAGCCGATGCGCAGGTGAATCTGCTGATGTTCTTTCGAGCCTTCGCGGGTTTCGGCGACGAAATGCTCCAGCCACGGCTTCAAATCGAGCCGTTGCGGCACGGTTTGCTGGCGACGGGACAATTGCAGGACGTTTTCGATTACCCGATTCATGCGCTGAGATTGGTCTTGAATAATCTGGGTCAGACGCCGGTCCGCACCGTTCAGTTCCTCGGATTCCTGCAGTAACTGCGCGGCATGACTAATGGCGCCCAGTGGATTGCGGATCTCATGGGCAATCCCGGCGGTCAGGCGACCGAGGGCGGCGAGTTTCAGTTGTTGGGCCTGTTGGGCGATTTGGGCGAGGTCTTCGAGAAAAACCAGCGTCTGGTGGTGCGGGCTTTGGTCCAGGGCAATGAAGCTTGGTTGCAGCTCGAGGCCGTTGCTGGCGATCTGCAGGCTTTGCGGGCGCAACGTTGGATTGTTGAGCCACAGTTGGAGCCGCTCGACCAACGGTATCGAGTAATCGTCGATCAACTGGCCGTCCAGTTTTTCCTGCCCCAGCAAGGTCAAGGCGCTGTGATTGGCCAGTTGCACCCGCCGCTGGTTGTCGAGCACCAGAATGCCTGTGCGCATGCGTTGCAGGATCAGTGCGTTGAGGGCTTCGAGACCGAGCACTTCACTGGCCCGCTGTTCGGCCAGGGTTTCGCTGACCTCCAATCGTCGGGTCAATCCCTGCACCAGCAGCGCCGCGGCAAAACACAGGGCGCCGAGGGTGCCGATTTGCAGGTAATCACTGGGGCTGGCGGGGTGGTTGAAGCTCAGGATGAAGCTCAAACCCACGATGCCAAGGGCACCGACCGCTGCGATCAGCAGACCGACACGCCCGCGCAGCAAGGTATTGCTGATGGCTACTGAGACRATCAGCAAATTGCCGATGGCACTGGCCATGCCGCCCGCGGCATAGAACAGGCCGCACAGCAGCAGGACATCGACCAGCGCCAGGCCGAACAGCTGCGCGGGGCGTCGGGTGTTCCCCAGAAAGACCACCAGCAGGATAWTCAGCACCAGGTACAACCAGCTGCCGTTGCGCAGCAGGTCGTCATTGGCGAACTTCAGCAACTGGTTGTCCATGTTGCTGGAGATCAACAGCACCAGGGTGATGCCGACGCTTAAGCGGTAGAGGTGATAGAGGCGCAGCAGTCGCTGGGCCTGTTTGTTGCCTGGGCTGGGCGTCTCAGCGATCACTTGAGCCCGGGCCTTGCTCAAGGTGAGCCTGGCTGCAATACCACTGTTGTTCGAGTTTCAACGCGCGGTCGCGGGGCAGGTGTACGCCGCAATGAGCACAGCGAACCATGGGTGGAGCATCTTGCTCGCGCGGCATATTGGCGACCGACGTCGGGCCCTTGAACTTGCGCCAGAACCATACGGCAGCGGCAATCAGGGCGATCCAGAACAATAGACGAAGCATGGTGAGCTGCTTTTTGATTAATGAATTGGCAGTTTAGCCAAGGACGGGTCAAGCGCACAGCGCAATACGTTCACCCAAAAATCCGGCAATAAAAAAGGCGCCTCGAAAGGCGCCTTCCCGGTACAACATCTCTATGTCAGTCGAACAGGCCGAAGGTCATGTGGCTGAACCAGGAACGGTCGGTGTTGCTGGACTCGGGTTCCGGTTCTTCGATCACATCGCCGTTTTCATCTTTAGGCTTGAGCTCGTTCGGAATCGCGTCCTTGGCATCCTGGAACTGCTTCTGCACATCCTGGTTGGCGCGGGTTTCGCCCGGCGGCAGTGGCGGACGGGATTCGATCAGGCCCAGGGTGGCCTTGCTCAGCCACGAACGGTTGTCGGCTTCGGCTACCGATGGCACGAACTGACCGTTCACCAGGCTCGGGTGGTTCGGGTAGTTGAGTTTCAGGGTTTCGAGACTGGTCGCAGCCAGTTCGTCCAGGTGCAGGCGCTGGTAGGCTTCGGTCATCACCGCCAGGCCGTCACCGACCGATGGGGTTTCCTGGAAGTTTTCCACTACATAACGGCCACGGTTGGCGGCGGCAACGTAGGCCTGACGGGTCAGGTAGTAGTCGGCAACGTGGATTTCATAGGCCGCCAGCAGGTTGCGCAGGTAAATCATGCGCTGCTTGGCGTCCGGCGCGTAGCGGCTGTTCGGGTAGCGGCTGGTCAGCTGGGCGAACTCGTTGTAGGAGTCGCGGGCAGCGCCCGGGTCACGCTTGGTCATGTCCAGTGGCAGGAAGCGCGCCAGCAGGCCGACGTCCTGGTCAAAAGAGGTCAGACCCTTGAGGTAGTAGGCGTAATCGACGTTCGGGTGCTGCGGGTGCAGACGAATGAATCGCTCGGCGGCGGACTTCGCAGCCTCAGGCTCGGAGTTCTTGTAGTTGGCGTAGATGAGCTCGAGTTGAGCCTGATCGGCATAGCGACCGAACGGATAACGCGACTCCAGGGCCTTCAGCTTGGCTGTGGCGGCAGTGTAGCTATTGTTGTCCAGATCGTGCTGAGCCTGCTGGTACAGCTCGACTTCGCTCAGGTTTTCGTCTACGACTTCCTTCGATGAGCAAGCAGCGGTCAATGCGAGGATGGCGATCAGCAGCAGGTGTTTCACTTGCATGGCGGCTTGCGTCCCTATGACGGCCGCTGTCTTGGGCGGGGCCGTCCTGTTATGATGAGTGCCCCGTTGAAAAGCCTCGGGGCAAAAGACGCCGTATTTAACCACAAGCGCGCAGCCGAAACCAAAGGCTGTGCCGACGCCTAGTCTGAGCATGTCCGATAAAATTGAACTTCGCGCAGAGGTGCCGTCCGAATTGGGCGGCCAACGCCTCGATCAAGTCGCCGCACAATTATTCGCTGAGCACTCGCGCTCGCGCCTTTCCGCCTGGATCAAAGACGGCCGCCTGACTGTGGATGGGGCGGTTATCCGCCCGCGAGACATCGTTCACGGTGGCGCCATTCTTGAATTGACTGCCGAGCAGGAAGCTCAGGGCGAATGGATCGCTCAAGACATCGAGCTGGACATCGTCTATGAAGACGACGACATCCTGGTGATCAACAAGCCTGCGGGCCTGGTGGTGCATCCGGCCGCCGGTCACGCCGACGGCACCTTGCTCAACGCCTTGCTGCACCACGTGCCGGACATCATCAATGTGCCCCGCGCCGGTATCGTGCATCGCCTGGACAAGGACACCACCGGTCTGATGGTGGTGGCCAAGACCATTCAGGCGCAGACACAGCTGGTCACGCAATTGCAGAGCCGCAGCGTCAGCCGGATCTATGAGTGCATCGTGATTGGTGTAGTGACCGCAGGCGGCAAGATCAACGCGCCGATCGGTCGTCACGGCCAGCAACGCCAGCGCATGGCGGTGATGGAAGGTGGCAAGCAAGCCGTCAGTCACTACCGCGTGCTCGAGCGTTTCCGCTCCCACACTCATGTGCGAGTGAAGCTGGAAACCGGTCGTACGCACCAGATTCGCGTGCACATGGCGCACATCAACTACCCGTTGGTCGGAGATCCTGCCTACGGCGGTCGTTTCCGTATTCCACCGGCCGCCAGCGTGACCATGGTCGAATCCCTGAAGAATTTCCCGCGTCAGGCGCTGCATGCGCGGTTCCTGGAGCTGGATCATCCGACCACCGGTAAACGCATGAGCTGGGRATCGCCACTGCCGGATGACTTCGTCTGGTTGCTGTCGCTGCTCAAGCAAGACCGCGAGGCGTTCATCGGATGACCTGGCTGACGCCTGACTGGCCCGCGCCGGCCAGCGTCAAAGCCTGCGTTACCACCCGTGCGGGCGGCGTCAGTCTGGCGCCGTTCGACAGCCTCAACCTCGGCGATCACGTTGACGACAGCCCTGAAGCCGTCGCCGAAAACCGCCGTCGTCTCACCGATCGTTTCTCGATTCAGCCGGCCTGGCTGCAACAGGTTCACGGCATTGTCGTGACCCAAGCGGACCCAAACCTGGTAGCCACTGCCGACGCCAGCTGGACGGCAACACCCGGTATCGCTTGCACAGCGATGACCGCCGACTGCCTTCCTGCGCTGTTTTGCGACCGTGCCGGCACCCGCGTCGCTGCCGCCCATGCCGGTTGGCGCGGGCTGGCGGCGGGTGTGCTGGAAGCGACCCTCGACAGCCTGGATGTACCGCCCGAAGACGTACTGGTCTGGCTCGGCCCGGCCATTGGCCCTCAAGCCTTTGAAGTCGGCCCGGAAGTGCGCGAAACCTTCGTCCAGCAATTGCCTGAAGCAGCCAAAGCCTTCGTGCCGAGCCAGAATGCCGGCAAGTTCATGGCCGACATCTATGAACTGGCGCGTTTACGTCTGGCCGCTCGCGGGGTTACCGCTGTTTATGGCGGCGGATTCTGTACCGTGACTGATCCTCGCTTCTTTTCTTACCGCCGCAGTCCACGCACCGGCCGGTTTGCCTCTCTGATCTGGCTCGAACGCTAGACTTCTCTGATCTACATCAACTGCACGACGCTTGAATCTCCCAGAATCGACCACATCTATAGCGGTATCTGGCAGGTTTCTTTATTCGGGATGTTTATAGGTCCGGCCTGCTCAAAAGGAAGGTGAACCCATGCGTATAGACCGTTTAACCAGCAAGCTGCAGTTAGCCTTGTCCGACGCCCAGTCCCTGGCTGTCGGCCTCGATCATCCGGCCATTGAACCGGCGCATTTGATGCAGGCCATGCTTGAACAGCAGGGTGGTTCGATCAAACCCCTGCTGATGCAGGTGGGTTTCGACGTCAACAGCCTGCGTAAAGAGCTGACCAAAGCGCTCGATCAGCTGCCGAAAATCCAGAACCCGACCGGTGACGTGAACATGTCGCAGGATCTGGCACGCCTGCTCAATCAGGCCGATCGCCTGGCCCAGCAGAAGGGTGACCAATTCATCTCCAGCGAACTGGTGCTGCTCGCCGCGATGGACGAGAACAGCAAGCTCGGCAAATTGCTGCTCGGCCAGGGCGTGAGCAAAAAGGCGCTGGAAAACGCGATCAACAATCTGCGCGGCGGTGAGGCGGTCAATGACGCCAACCAGGAAGAATCACGCCAGGCGCTGGATAAATACACCATCGACCTGACCAAGCGCGCTGAAGAGGGCAAGCTCGATCCGGTGATCGGCCGTGACGATGAAATTCGCCGCACCATTCAGGTTCTGCAACGCCGCACCAAGAACAACCCGGTGCTGATCGGTGAACCTGGCGTGGGTAAAACCGCCATCGCCGAAGGCCTGGCTCAGCGCATCATCAACGGTGAAGTGCCGGACGGTCTCAAAGGCAGGCGCCTTTTGTCCCTGGACATGGGGGCATTGATTGCCGGTGCCAAATACCGCGGCGAGTTCGAAGAGCGCCTCAAGTCCCTGCTCAATGAACTGTCGAAGCAGGAAGGGCAGATCATTCTGTTCATCGACGAGTTGCACACCATGGTCGGCGCGGGCAAGGGCGAAGGCTCGATGGACGCAGGCAACATGCTCAAACCGGCATTGGCTCGCGGTGAGCTGCATTGCGTCGGCGCGACCACGCTCAACGAGTACCGTCAATATATAGAGAAGGATGCGGCCCTCGAGCGGCGCTTCCAGAAGGTCTTGGTGGACGAGCCGAGCGAAGAAGACACCATCGCCATCCTGCGTGGTCTGAAAGAGCGCTACGAAGTTCACCACAAGGTGGCAATCACCGACGGTGCAATCATCGCCGCGGCCAAGCTCAGCCATCGCTACATCACGGACCGCCAGTTGCCGGACAAGGCCATCGACCTGATCGACGAAGCCGCCAGCCGCATCCGCATGGAAATCGATTCCAAGCCGGAAGTGCTGGACCGTCTGGAGCGTCGCCTGATTCAGCTGAAGGTGGAATCCCAGGCGCTGAAGAAAGAAAGCGACGACGCGGCGAAGAAACGTCTGGAAAAATTGCAGGAAGAAATCGCCCGTCACGAGCGTGAGTATTCGGATCTCGAAGAGATCTGGAACTCGGAAAAAGCCGAGGTCCAGGGTTCCGCACAGATCCAGCAGAAAATCGAACAGTCCCGTCAGGAACTGGAAGCCGCGCGCCGTAAAGGCGATCTGAACCGCATGGCCGAGCTGCAATACGGGGTGATCCCGGACCTGGAGCGCAGCCTGCAAATGGTCGACCAGCACGGCAAAAGCGAAAACCAGTTGTTGCGCAGCAAGGTGACTGAAGAAGAGATCGCTGAAGTCGTGTCGAAATGGACCGGCATCCCCGTGGCGAAAATGCTCGAGGGCGAGCGCGAAAAACTGATGAAGATGGAAAGCCTGTTGCACCAACGTGTGATCGGTCAGGACGAAGCCGTGATCGCCGTCTCCAACGCAGTGCGGCGTTCCCGTGCCGGGTTGTCCGATCCGAATCGCCCGAGCGGTTCGTTCATGTTCCTCGGCCCGACCGGTGTCGGTAAAACCGAGTTGTGCAAGGCRCTGGCCGAGTTCCTCTTTGATACTGAAGAGGCGATGGTACGGATCGACATGTCCGAGTTCATGGAGAAGCATTCCGTGGCTCGTCTGATCGGCGCGCCACCGGGCTACGTGGGCTATGAGGAGGGCGGTTACCTGACCGAGGCGGTGCGTCGCAAGCCTTACTCGGTGATCCTGCTGGATGAGGTCGAGAAGGCCCACCCGGATGTGTTCAACATCTTGCTGCAAGTGCTTGAAGATGGCCGTTTGACCGACAGCCATGGCCGCACGGTGGATTTCAAAAATACCGTGATCGTCATGACCTCCAACCTGGGCTCGGTACAGATCCAGGAACTGATAGGGGATCGCGAAGCGCAGCGCGCAGCGGTGATGGATGCGATTTCCACGCACTTCCGGCCGGAGTTCATCAACCGGGTCGACGAAGTGGTGATCTTCGAGCCGCTGGCTCGGGATCAGATCGCGGGCATTACCGAGATCCAGTTGGGTCGCCTGCGTAGCCGTCTGACCGAACGCGAGCTGAAGYTTGAGCTGAGTCCGGAAGCGATGGATAAGCTGATTGCTGTCGGTTACGACCCGGTCTATGGCGCACGGCCGCTCAAACGGGCGATCCAGCGCTGGATCGAGAACCCGCTGGCCCAGCTGATTCTATCGGGTCGTTTCATGCCCGGAGAGACCGCCAAAGGTGTGGTGGAACACGACGAAATCGTCTTTGTCTGATCCCCAGTGGCAACAAAATGAAAGAGGCCTCGCATTGCGAGGCCTTTTTTTCGATAGGCTGTTGAACTCAAAGGAAAATGCTTGTAAAGTGCGCCCCGCAGTAAGTCACCCCGAGAGGGTTTCTGCTCCCCAAGCAGGAATCTGAAATAAGTTGCAAATCATTAACTTGAAAGCAATTTAGGGGGTTGACAGAGGTGCTTAAGATTGTAGAATAGCGCGCCTCAGACACACGAACGCAGCGATGCGAACGAGTCGAAGAGCTGAAGCAAGCTTCACAGTTGTAAATTGAAATATGTAGTTCCGTGATAGCTCAGTCGGTAGAGCAAATGACTGTTAATCATTGGGTCCCAGGTTCGAGTCCTGGTCACGGAGCCAATTTCAAACCGGGGTATAGCGCAGTCCGGTAGCGCGCCTGCTTTGGGAGCAGGATGTCAGGAGTTCGAATCCCCTTACCCCGACCATTTTTGGGTCGTTAGCTCAGTTGGTAGAGCAGTTGGCTTTTAACCAATTGGTCGTAGGTTCGAATCCCACACGACCCACCATTTTTGAAACCAGTTAACGCTGGGATCGAATCTTAAGATCAGACGCCAAAAGCTCTGTTCGCAGAAGGCGCCTTTCAAAGGTGCCTTTTTTTTACCGGGGTATAGCGCAGTCCGGTAGCGCGCCTGCTTTGGGAGCAGGATGTCAGGAGTTCGAATCCCCTTACCCCGACCATATTAAAAATCCTCGTATCGAAAGATACGGGGATTTTTTTTTGTCTGCGAAAAAGCAGATCGCTTCAAGTCATCGTACAACTTGCCGATAACGAGCTAACGGGGCATGGACAGGGCCTCGACTCCAGCCAATAAAAACAAAGGCGCTCGTTATGTTTCTTCGTCAGCTGAATATTGCCCCTCGCGCCGCGCTGGGTTTTGCCTTGATCGCGGTACTGGTGGCATTGCTCGGGGTATTTGCACTGGGGCAGATGTCGAGCATTCGCGACAGCGAGGTGGCGGTGGAGGCCCAATGGTTGCCGAGCATTCGCGGCGGTGACGAGATCCGCGAGCTCATGCTGCGCATCCGTACCATTTCCCTGCGCATGGCCTTGGATCAAGATCCGAAGAACATCGCCACTTACCGCAGCCAAATGGACACGCGCGACAAGGAATTGAGCGAGAAAATTGCCGCTTATGACAAATTGGTCACCACCCCTGAGGGCCAGGAGTTGTATGACCAGTTCAAAAAAACCTTCGCCGCCTACGGCAGCGGCATCGCCCAATCCTTCACCCTCGCTGAGCAAGGGAGGCGTGACGAGCTGACCAAACTACTGCTGGTCGACATGAAGACTGTTGTCGACGGTTCGGGCAAACAGCTCAACGATCTGGCGGAACTGTTCACCCGGCTAGTGGCCGCCGAGAGCCGGAAATCCCAAGAGCACTATGCCACCTCCCGGATGATCGTCAGCCTGTTTATTGCCCTCGCGGCGCTGGCCACGGTCGGCCTTGCGATGCTGTTGACCCGTAGCATCGTCAAACCCTTGGCAGAGGCGTTGAACGCTGCGGAAAACGTGGCACGAGGCGATCTGACCCGCCCCATCGAGACCCATGGCAACGACGAAGTGAGCCGCTTGCTCAAGGCGCTGGCGACCATGCAACACAACCTGCGTGACACCTTGCAGGGCATCAGCGGTTCGGCGGCGCAATTGGCGACGGCAGCCGATGAATTGAACGCGGTCACCCTCGACTGCACCCAGAATCTGCAACAGCAGAACAACGAGATTGAACAAGCGGCGACAGCCGTCACCGAAATGACCACCGCGGTGGAGGAGGTCGCACGCAACGCGGTTTCTACCTCTGACGCCACGCGCCAATCCAGTGAGTCGGCACACGTTGGCCATCAGCGAGTGAGCGAAACCGTGAGTGCCATCAGCGCCCTTGCCAGCGATGTACAGACGACGGGCGGCTTGGTGCAGTCGCTGGCCAGCCAGTCTCAGGACATCGGCAAGGTGCTGGATGTGATTCGTGCCATTGCTGAACAGACCAATTTGCTCGCCCTCAACGCGGCCATCGAAGCGGCGCGTGCGGGCGAAAGTGGTCGAGGTTTCGCGGTGGTTGCCGACGAAGTGCGTGCCTTGGCGTACCGCACGCAACAGTCGACTCAGGAAATCGAAAAAATGGTTCAGGGCATGCGTACTGGCTCAACCCAGGCGCTGGACTCCATGCAAGCCAGCTCCTCGCGGGCCGCCAGCACCCTGGCGTTGGCGGAGCATGCGGGCGAAGCGCTGCAGACCATCACCGCTTCGGTTCACCAGATCCACGAACGCAACCTGGTGATCGCCAGCGCCGCCGAGGAGCAGGCGCAAGTGGCGCGTGAAGTTGATCGCAACCTGGTGAACATTCGCGATTTGTCGGTACGCTCCGCTGCTGGCGCCGATCAGACTAGCGCCTCCAACCATGAGCTGTCGCAGTTGGCCAATTCGTTACGGACCATGGTGCAGCGGTTTCAGTTGTAAATCCGCCGGACGAAAAAAAGCCCCGCTCCTCGATGGAGAAGCAGGGCCTGGTCTTCATTGGCTTAGCTGTTGTCTTTCAGGTGCTCGAACAAGCCTTTTGGCATTTGTTTGCCATTGGCTTCGTAGCTGGCTTTCACATTGTCGAAAGCCTCTTGTTCCGAGATTTGACCATCGTGGTTGGTGTCGATCTTGTCGAAGTCGCCCTTGGGCGCCACTTTCAGGAACTCCGCACGGGACACCTGACCATCGCCATTGGTGTCGGTCTTGGCCATCGAGGCATCGCCGCACTTGCCTTCGCCACATTTGCCTTCTGGGGTTTTTACCGAAGTTTCGGCGGAGGCGACCATGTAGCCCTGGGTCAGTGGCTGCGCGGCGAATACGGAACCGGACAACATCAGGCCGCCGGCCAGGACGGCACCGAGCAGGCCAACGGTGTTTTTGCTGAGAGTAGTGGTACGGGACATTACAAATCTCCTGGGTTGCACGACACAACCGTTCGATAAAGGACGCCACGCAAGTGCGGCGATGACCGAAGCAGGCGGTGCCTTGCTCGGGTGTGGCCATTTAGCGGGCGCGGTGTATCGCTACTGTGTCGTGCAAGGAGGGAGTTTGTAAGCGAAGGGGTGAAATCGTGGGGCAGATACAGTGAGACACGTAGGTGTCAGGAAGTTGGACCGGGACGCATGATTCGCGGGCAAGCCTCTCTCCTACGGGGGAGTCGATCGCATCTTTCGATTTGACTCCGAACTGTAGGAGCGAGGCTTGCCCATGAAGAGGCCCTAAGTGACGCCGAAGCTCTTAATGCAACTTGAGCCGCGGCTCGGTCCCACGCCCAATCTTGCTACCCAGCATCAACATCGCCGTACRGAACGCGCCATACAGCGCCATCTGGTGCATGCGGTACAGCGACACGTAAAACATCCGTGCCAGCCAGCCCTCGAGCATCACGCTGCCGGTCAGGTTGCCCATCAAGTTACCCACAGCCGAAAAACGCGACAGCGAGATCAGCGAGCCGTAGTCGGTGTATTTGTATTCCGGCAGGGCCTTGCCTTCGATCCGCAGTTTCAGCGATTTGGCCAGCAACGAAGCCTGTTGGTGGGCCGCCTGGGCACGCGGCGGCACATTGCGGTCGCTGCCCGGTTGCGGGCAGGCCGCACAGTCGCCGAAGGCGAAGATGTTCTCGTCGCGGGTGGTTTGCAGGGTCGGCAGCACTTGCAGCTGGTTGATGCGGTTGGTTTCCAGGCCATCGATGTCCTTGAGGAAACCCGGCGCACGAATCCCGGCGGCCCAGACTTTGAGGCTGGCGTTGATTACCTGGCCGTCGGCGGTAATCAGGCTGTCGGCGGTCACTTCGCTGACCGCGGCATTGGTCATGACGTTGACCCCGAGTTTCTCCAGGGTTTTATGCACAGGCCCGCCGATCCGCTCCGGCAGCGCCGGGAGAACCCGTGGTCCGGCTTCGATCAGGGTGATGTGCATGTTTTCCGGTTTGATCCGGTCCAGGCCATAAGCCGCCAGTTCATGGGCGGCGTTGTGCAGTTCCGCTGCCAGTTCGACCCCGGTGGCACCGGCGCCGACGATGGCCACGCTGATCTGTTGCACGGTGTCGGTCTGTCCGGCGTGCGCGCGCAGGTAGTGATTGAGCAGTTGCTGATGGAAGCGCTCGGCCTGCTTGCGGGTGTCGAGGAACAGGCAGTGTTGCGCCGCGCCTTGAGTACCGAAGTCGTTGGTGGTGCTGCCGACAGCAATCACCAGCGAGTCGTAAGGCACTTCGCGCGCGGGTACCAGTTCAAGGCCAGCATCGTCGTAGGTGGCGGCCAGCTGGATTTTCTTCTGTGTGCGATCGAGCCCGCTCATGCGCCCCAGCTGGAACTCGAAATGGTTCCATTTTGCCTGGGCAACATAGTTGAGTTCGTCTTCGGAAGAGTTGAGCGATCCAGCGGCCACTTCGTGCAACAGCGGTTTCCAGATGTGGGTCAGGTTCGCGTCGACCAGCATCACACTGGCCGTGCCGCGCTTGCCCAGAGTCTTACCCAGACGGGTAGCCAACTCCAGACCGCCGGCGCCGCCGCCAACGATGACAATACGATGAGTCATGGGGATATCTCGCAAGGCTAAAAGAAATCTGTACCGTTACCCGAGCGAGCGCAAGGCAGCTCATAGCGTCAGGTAACTGATAAGTCGGCTCAACAGGCCTAAACCAATGGTCACTGCCAACACCACCACCAGGAGCATCCACGGCCGGAAAGGCCGGCGCTCGACTTGGTGCTGGGACAGGTGCAGGTACTCTTCGACATGCTTCTGGTCGTCGGGGTTCAGGCGGCTGGTCATAAAGGCCTCGTCGGGTAGACGTTGCTGAATGTGCAGACGTTACAGCAGATTGTCTGCAAGCGTTGAACGGTGCATGTGGTTCGGGTGAACGATTGCGCTTTGTAACATTCGGCCAGTGATTGCGCCATCCTGTGCAGGGTTGCCGCTATATGTGGCGGGACTCACAAGCTGATCCCGACATCGAAGACGATGCTGCGCCCCAGGTTGCTGCGCAGGAAATCCGGGGCATCCGGGTGGGCGAAGAGTACGCGGGCGAAGGTCGGGCCGACCAGCGACAACGAGCGCCAGCCCTGGCGCAGGTATTCGGTGGGCGGCGGGAAGTGGCTGTTGAGGTCCAGCACTTCGCGCTTGAGGCTGGCGAAGGCGATGATGTCCAGATCCCCCAGGTCCATGCCGCGCTCTTTGTAGTTGTGGGCTTTTTTGCGCAAGGTTGGTGCCAGTCTCAGCAGAAATTCATTAGCCGGGATCCGCCGGGGCTTGGCCTCGCGGCGCACCAGTTGGCTCAGGGAGAACGCGCTGCGCCGACGTTGCAGCTCATCACGCCATTCATCATTGAGGCGCCGGCCCTCGTCGAGCACGAAGAACACCTCGAAATTCGCGTCGCGAAACAGCACGTCCGGCGGCTCTCCGGCGGGGGCAAACTCGTCGGCGCGATAGGGAATGTTCAGACCTTGCAGCAGGCGCTGGCAAACCCAACGCTCACGCTCCCATTTGCGGGCATTGGAAAGGAACGTGTTGGCTTGCTCGGCCGCAATGGTCAGCAGGCGTAAATAATCGGAGTCATCCATAGGCCCAAGCTTAGCGTTCAAATGTGATCTGAATAATAAAGTCTGTCGCAAAAGAAAAAAGTCGGTCGCGATTTCTTCAGATAGAACCTTACCTGCTTTTTCTGACGTACCTATAGGTGTTCGCGCTGTTGTAGCCTTTCCATGCTGTGTTTGATGACATCCATCACCGCAGCGGTCATGACTGAGGTAGAGACACCAAACATCAGGATGCCGTTGGCTGCTTCCAGTGGGCCAAGCAGACGCCAGCGTGGGGACATGATGATATCGCCATAGCCCAGCGTGGCGAAGTTGACTGCCGAGTGATAGAGCGCAGTGGCGAATTCGTCGAATTCGTCGAGCAACATGAACAGGGTGGCCCAGATGGCGATCTGCACGAAATTGCCGAGCAACATCAGCACCATGACCATCGACAGCAACAGGATATTCAGCCATTGCGATTCACGATTTGGATGGGTATGCCTGAAATGCACGTAATGGCGCAAACAGATAGTTATGAAAACGGCTTGCATCAGCAGGCAGAACAGCATCACGGGGAGACCGGCGAGTAGATTCAACAGCATGGCGATATCCTCGGCAGACGTGTCAGATCGGTCCCTGGCGGTCTGTCCCGGGTTCTTGCGCTTTATCGTCCACCCATTGCCAGAACAGCCGATAACCGACAGCCAATATCACAGGGCCGATAAACAGGCCGAGGATACCGCTCGTGACCATGCCGCCCAAGGCACCGATCAGCACCACCGGCATTGGCACATCGACACCTCGGCCTAACAGCAACGGCTTGAGGACGTTATCGACCAGGCCCGCAACGAAGACATAGATGGCAAACACAATGGTCGCCGTACTGGCACCTTCGTTCGCGAAGACGTAGACGATGACCGGAAGGGTAATCAGGGTGGCCGGTAATTGCATGATGCCAATAAGCAGCACCGCCAAGGCGAGAAGACCTGCGCCGGGGATGCCCATGGACACAAAGCCGATGCCGATCAACAGCATCTGGATGAAGGCGATGCCGACCACGCCCAACGCCACTGCCCGGATGGTCGCGGTGCACAGCTCGGTGATTTTCGGTCCCTTGACCGGGCCGCAGAAGCGCGAAGCGATTTGCACTGCGCTGCGGTGGCCACTTTCACCATAGGCTAAAAAAATACCGGCAATAATCAGGGCAAAGATAAATAAAAGGAGCCCCATGCCGGCCCCCGCCAGCTTGCTCAGCAGGGAGAGGCTGACACCTTTGATTTGCGGTATGAACTTCTGTAGCAGGTCGGGCAGGTTGGTGACAGCTTGTGTCCATAAGCCATGAAGGGGTTTGCCCACAAGTGGCCAGCCGGCCACCGCGTCGGACGGAGGGGGGATATGGAAACTGTCACTTTTGACCATGCTTATCGCCCGTTCCACGGAGTCTGCAATCGAGGTTCCCAACAAATAGGCAGGCACCATAAGGATGCAGATGGCGATCAGCACAATCAGCGTCGCGCTGAGCCCATCCTTGTTTCCCAGCGCGCCTTTGAACCTGACTTGTGACGGGTAGAGGGTGATTGCCAGGATTATCGACCACAGCATCAGATCGAGGAATGGACTGAATATCTGGAAGCAGAAAACCACCAGAACGGCGATCAACCCGGCACGAATCAGTACATCGAGCAGACCTCGGGAAAAAGCCTTTTCGGAAATTGGCGTGGGAACCATCGATTTTTCCTCCTATAGGAGCAAAGGCATGAGCCGGGTAAATCCAGCATAGACGTGCTCCTCGCCACAGGTTTCTCTGATTCAAGACCCTCTTTCCCCGCCCAACGCCCGGTTCCGAGCGGTGCACAAAACGGATAGCGATCTGCGCAAAGCGGATATTGCCCCGTGCCTGGCGACTTTACCCTCGGCTGTACGGACGTTAGCCGCGTTACCGACTCTTAAAAAAACAACAACAAGAGATAGATGCCATGCGCAAGATTGACGTACATGAGGTTATCGACAAGGCACGATTCAACCGCTTTCACTGGATGGTGCTGTTCTGGTGCGCCCTGATCATCATTTTCGACGGTTACGATTTGGTGATCTACGGCGTGGTGTTGCCGATGCTGATGAAAGAGTGGGGGCTCAGTCCTCTGCAAGCCGGCGCACTGGGAAGTTATGCACTGTTTGGAATGATGTTCGGCGCGCTGTTTTTCGGCCCGCTGTCAGACAAGATCGGTCGTAAAAAAGCCATCACCCTGTGCGTGATGCTGTTCAGCGGTTTTACCGTGCTCAACGGTTTTGCCAGTAACCCCACCGAGTTTGGCCTCTGTCGGTTCATTGCCGGGCTGGGCATTGGCGGGGTGATGCCCAACGTCGTGGCGCTGATGAACGAATACGCGCCGAAGAAAATCCGCAGCACGCTGGTGGCGATCATGTTCAGCGGCTACTCGGTGGGCGGCATGCTCTCGGCGGGGCTCGGCATCGTGCTGATCCCAAGTTTCGGCTGGCAGTCGGTGTTTTACGTGGCGGTGCTGCCGTTGCTGCTGTTGCCGTTGATCATGCACTTCCTGCCTGAATCGGTGGGCTTCATGCTGCGTCAGGGGCGCAATGAAGAGGCGCGCAACATTCTCCAGCGAGTCGATCCGGCGTACATCGCGCAAACCGGCGATCAGCTGCACATAAGCGAAGTGAAGGGCAGCGGCACCCCGGTGTTGCAGTTGTTTCGTGAGGGGCGGGCGCTGCGCACGCTGATGCTGTGGCTGGCGTTTTTCTGCTGCTTGTTGATGGTCTACGCCTTGAGTTCCTGGCTGCCGAAACTGATGGCAAGCGCCGGTTACAGCCTGGGCTCGAGCCTGTCGTTCCTGCTGGTACTCAACTTCGGCGCCATTTTTGGCGCGGTCGGCGGCGGTGTGCTGGGTGACAAACTCAACCTGCCACGCGTGTTGGCGGTGTTCTTCGCCGGTGCAGCCGTATCGATCACCTTGCTTGGCTTCAACAGCCCGATGCCGGTGTTGTACCTGCTGATCGCCATCGCTGGCGCCACCACCATCGGCTCGCAGATACTGCTGTACGCCTGCGCCGCGCAGTTCTACTCCATGGCCATTCGCTCCACCGGTTTGGGCTGGGCGTCGGGCATCGGCCGCAACGGCGCCATCGTCGGCCCGCTGCTGGGCGGTGCCTTGCTGGGGATCAGCCTGCCGCTGCAACTGAACTTCATGGCGTTTGCCTTGCCCGGTGCGGTGGCCGCCATTGCCATGACCGTGTTCGCGATCAGCAGTCAGCGCAGTGTCAAACAAGCGCTGTCGGGCCTGCGCCATGGTTCGCGTGACGGGTCTGTCGGCGACGTTTCATGAAAGCGTTATTCCGGGATTTTTCCTTGTCGGCTGCCGTGGCCGGATTTATCGCGACGGTGATTTCCTACGCGGGCCCCCTGGTGATCATCTTTCAGGCCGCCGAAACCGCTCACCTCTCGCGAGAAGTGCTGTCGTCGTGGGTCTGGGCGATTTCCATCGGCAGCGCCGTGCTCGGCATCGGTTTGAGCTTGCGTTACCGGGTGCCGGTGATCATCGCGTGGTCGGCGCCGGGCTCGGCGTTGCTGGTGGCGCTGTTGCCGGGAATATCCATGCCCGAAGCGGTGGGCGCGTACCTGGTCAGCAGCCTGATTATCTTTCTGGTCGGGGTGTCGGGGGCATTTGACCGGATCATCGGCAAACTGCCCGCGGCGATTGCGGCGGCGATGCTGGCAGGGATTCTGTTCAGTTTCGGCACCGGGTTGTTCGTCTCGTTGCAAGGCAAGCCGCAGCTGGTGCTGGCGATGTTTGCCACGTACCTGATCTGCAAACGGGTGATGCCGCGTTATGCGGTGTTGATGGTGCTGCTGGTGGGCTGTTCCATCGCGTTTCTCGCCGGTGATTTGCACCGCGAAGCGCTGGTGATCGGTTTGGCTACGCCAGTGTGGATCACGCCTGCGTTCAGTTTGAGCGCGACGCTGAATATCGCCTTGCCGCTGGTGATGGTGGCGCTGACCGGCCAGTTTGTCCCCGGCATGGCGGTGCTGCGCGCCAGCGGCTACGCAACGCCCGCCGGCCCGATCATCGCCAGCAGTGCGTTGGGCACTGCGCTGTTGGCGCCGTTCGGTTGTCACGGGCTGAATCTGGCGGCGATTACCGCCGCCATCTGTACCGGTCGCGAGGCCCATGAAAACCCGGGCAAACGCTATGTGGCCGGGGTGGTGGGCGGTCTCTGTTATTTGGTGCTGGGGATCTTCGGCGCCACGCTGGTTTCGTTGTTTTCGGCGTTCCCCAAAGAACTGATCGCGGCCTTGGCCGGGCTTGCGTTGTTCGCTGCGATAGCGGGGGCACTGGCTGGCGCAATGGCGGTGCCGAGTGATCGTGAAGCCGCATTGGTGACCTTTCTCACCACCGCCTCGGGCATGTCGCTGTTTGGGTTGTCTGCCGCTTTCTGGGGACTGATTTTCGGCATGGTCACCCACTGGTTGTTAAACGCCCGGCGTCCCATCGCTCGTAGCGCAAATGCTGCGACTGAAGCACTTCAACCTGTCGATCAATAAAAATAAGAGAAAAAACGATGAAACAGATTTTTCCAACAACCGGGTCAGTGTTGTCCATCGCTGTCGTCTCGAGTTTCTCCACCGGTGCGGTGGCCGCCGAGGGCGGCTTCATCGAAGACAGCACCGCCACCTTGCAAGCGCGCAATTACTACTTCAGCCGGGACTTCTCCGACATCGTCGGGGCCAATAAACAGTCGAAGGCCGAAGAGTGGGCACAGGGCTTCATTCTCAACGTCAAATCCGGTTATACCCAGGGTCCTGTCGGTTTTGGTGTGGATGTCATTGGCCTGCTCGGCCTCAAACTCGACAGCAGCCCGGACCGGGTCAATACCGGTTTGCTGCCGGTGCGCAATGATGGACGCGCGGCGAATGAATACAGTCGTCTGGGGGGCGCGCTGAAGGTGCGTTACTCCAAGACCGAATTGAAGGTGGGGGAGCTGCAACCCAACCTGCCGGTGCTGGCCTTCAGCGATATCCGTCTGCTGCCGCCCAGTTATCAGGGCGCAAGCATCAGCTCCAATGAGATCGATGGCCTGACCTTACAGGGCGGTCATTTGAGTTCGACCAGCCTGCGCAACGAGGCTGGCGATGAAAAGATGCAAGCCATGCTCGGTCATGTACCCCAGCGTCAGGTCAGCAGCGATGGTTTCAACTTTGCCGGCGCCGACTACGCGTTCAATGATAAACGCAGCTCGGTCAGCGCCTGGTTCGGGCAATTGGAGGATATCTACAACCAGCGCTTTCTCGGCTTCAAGCACAGCGAGCCGTTGGGTGACTGGACCCTGGGCGCCAACCTTGGCTATTACGATTCGCGCGAGGACGGCAAAAAATTACTGGGCAACATCGACAACCAGGCGTTCTTCTCTTTGCTGTCGGCCAAGCGCGGCGGTCACACGTTTTATGTCGGCTATCAGGGTATGTTCGGCGACAGCGCCTTCCCGCGAGTGTTTGCCAACATCACTCCGTTGGGCAACGAGGTGCCGACCTACGAGTTTGCCTACGCCGACGAGCGTTCCTGGCAGGCGCGTTACGACTACGACTTCGCCGCCCTCGGCGTGCCGGGGCTGACCAGCACCGTGCGTTACATCACCGGCAATAACGTCGACACCGGCAAGGGGTTTGAAGGCAAGGACCGCGAGCGCGATCTGGACATCGGCTATGTGTTGCAAAGCGGCAGCCTCAAAGGCCTCGGGATCCGCGTGCGCAACGCCATGGCGCGCTCCAACTACCGCAGTGATATCGACGAGAACCGCCTGATTCTCAGCTACACATGGAAGTTGTTATGACCGGAGCGATCACAGATCGGTGGTGCAGTTGCCCATGACTTCGTACGTCACGCGATGGGTCTGGCCCTGATGGTCGATATATTCCATGGTCGCTGGCACGACTCCGCAGGCGGTTGCGGTGTCTGTCACTGAAACGACCTTGGCGATGTCCAGTGGTTGTGCCGGGTTGTACGGGGTGGCAGCGGCTGGCTCGTTGGCGGCCAGGGCCGAGGTGGCGGCGAGGGTCAGGAGCAGGCTGGTCAGGGTTTTCATTTTTCTGTGCTCTGTGTGGGTTCCAGTGTCTGAATTTTAGTCTTTGTCTGCGGGGGATAAAGGGGGCTGGGTCTGATTCAGTCTTGCAGGAAATGTAACAATCGCTGGGTCTTTTTTATTGGGGGTATATCCGTTTCTGCGGTAACGGCGAGACAGATCAAGATCAAAAGTCAAAGCAACGGCAAGATCAAAAGATCGCAGCCTTCGGCAGCTCCTACTGGGGGAATATGTACCCGCGTCCAACCAGGTCGGCTGGTAGGCCGCCTCGCTTTTGATTTTGACGCACCGCCCCCTCGAGAGGCCGAATGGAGGGGCAAAAGCGCTTTGGTTACTTTCGCGCTTTTCGAAAGTGACCCGCCGTAAGGGCGGAACCATAAGTGGCCGTTACAAAAAAATGGATATGTACGCCACCAAAGAGCCGCCATTACCGCAGCAACGAATATGCCCCCCAATCGTAAAACGCCCCTCCAGAGCAAAATCAAAGGGCGGTGTAGACTGATGACCTGTTCTCTTCTGGTAAGACAAAGGAGTGTGCCCAGCCATGATCGGTGCCGAGTTACTGTCATCCCAAACCCTGACGATGGGGTGGTTGATCTATATACCGGCACTGATCTGGGCAATTGCACGAGCGCCATGGGTCGAACTGTTCAGCGACAGCCGCCGCCAGCATCTGTTGTTCGGTACGGTGTTTGCGCTGTTCATGCTGTGGCTGGTGCGACGGGACTTCGATACCGGTGTGTCCTATCACTTCATCGGCATGACCGCCGTGACCTTACTACTGGATTGGCCGTTGGCGATTGTCGGCGGGTTGGTCGCGCAGGTGGGCTTGGTGTTGCTCGGGCGTCAGGACCTGGCCGCTGTCGGGGTCAATGGCGCTCTGCTGATCCTGCTGCCGGTGCGGGTCACCGAGTGCTGCGCCATCCTGGTGGAGCGCGCGCAGCCACGTAATCCCTTCGTGTACATCTTCTGTTCCGGTTTTTTTGCCGCTGCGCTGTCGGCCTTGTTGTGCCTGATCCTGACGCTCACGCTGCTGTGGTACGACGAGCGATTCGTCATGCCGTACTGGCTGGAAGACTTTGTCGGTTACCTGTGGTTGCTGATTTTTCCGGAAGCGTTCATCAACGGCATGGTGGTCAGCGCGTTGGTGGTGTTTTGCCCAGAATGGCTGGAGACGTTCAATCGCACGCGCTATCTATCGGCGCCCTGGAAAGATGACGATCCCAAATCTTGATCCACATCAAATCCAAAAAACGTTGACGAATCCATGCTTCGGAAAACCTTCAGGAGCATCGAAATGAGTGTCTACGAGTGGGCCAGGCAGGAGTTGCGTCAGAGTCTGGATGTGGCGCAAGAGGTGGGCTTTGATCCGGGGTTGAGCCTGCGCGCCTTGCTCAGTGCGGTGGTGCAGCAGAGCAAGGCAGTGCGCAATATCGAAGACCTGGCCGATGAGTTGCGGTTTCTCGCCGAGAACCTCGACGAGGGCCAGGACTATGGCTTTATGCGGCCCTGATGGCCGGGATCAGTGACGCGGGTCGAAGTCGCCGCTGAACATCTCGTCCTCGGCATCAGGGGGCACCGGGATCTTGTGTTCTTCCGACGCCCAGGCGCCCAAGTCGATCAGTTTGCAACGGTCCGAACAGAACGGCCGGAACTTGCTCTCGGGGCTCCATTCGACAGGGGCGCCACAGGTTGGGCAATCGACGGTCGGGGTTTGGCTCATGACTGGCCTCCACGCAAAGTAAGGTAAAAGTGATGCAGGCGTTCGACCTCGCTGTGCAGCCAGGCGAGGTCGCGGTCGTTGACCACCACATCGTCGGCATGGCTCAAGCGGTCCTGTCGGCTGGACTGAGCCTTGAGGATCGCCTGGACTTGCTGCTCGCTGGTCTGGTCACGCTGCAGGGTGCGTTCGATCTGTAACTGTTCCGGGGCATCGATCACCAGGACCCGTTGGGTCATGGCGTACTGCCCGGACTCGATCAGCAGCGGCGAAACCAGAATCGCGTAAGGCGATTGTGCCTTGGCCAGATGATGGGCGATTTCCTCGGCGATCAACGGATGCAGTAGCGCTTCGAGCCAGCGGCGTTCTTCCGGCACCTCGAAGATCAGCTTGCGCAGGGCTGCACGATCCAGCTGGCCATCGGCTTGCAACACGCCGGGGCCAAAGTGCTCGGCGATTTTTGCCAGTGCCGGGCGACCGGGTTCGACCACCCAGCGAGCCGCATGATCGGCGTCCACCACGTGCACGCCGAGGTCGATGAAGTGCTGCGCAGCCGCGCTTTTGCCGCTGCCGATGCCGCCGGTCAGGCCGAGAATCCAGGGTTTTTCCACAGGGGTATTCATTTCAAACCGACAAACTGCCAATAGAAGCCGGTTATTTGACCACCCCAGAGCAAGGCAATCCAGCCGGCAATGGCCAGATAGGGTCCAAAGGGTAGCGGCGTCGAGGTTTTCGCATCCCGCAGGCGCAGCAAAATCACCCCGAGAATGGCCCCTACCAGCGATGACAGCAGAATGGTCATGGGCAGGATCTGCCAGCCGCCCCAGGCGCCGAGCATCGCCAGGAGCTTGAAATCGCCGTAACCGATGCCGTCCTTGCCGGTGACCAGCTTGAACAGCCAGAACACCGTCCACAGCGCCATGTAGCCGGCCACCGCGCCCCAGAACGCGTCATGCAGTGATACGAAGAGCCCGAAGCTGTTGAGGACCAGTCCCAGCCACATCAACGGCATCACCAGTACGTCCGGCAACAGTTGATGTTCGGCATCGATCAGGCTCATCGCCAGCAAGCCCCAACTCAGGACCAGCACCATGCAGGCCTGCCAGCCGAAACCGAAATGCCAGGTGACGAACGCCGACAGCAGGCCGCAGGCCAGTTCGGTCAGCGGGTAACGTTTACTGATCGGCGCTGCACAGCTCGAGCATCGCCCACGTAAAAACAGATAACTGAGTATTGGAATGTTCTCCCACACTCGAATCCGATGGCCGCAGTGGGGACACTCGGAGTGGGGCAATATCAGGTTGTAGGTCGGGCCGGGGGCTTCGGCTGGCAAGTCCAGTACGTCATGGGCCTGCAGGCGCCATTCACGCTCGAGCATTTTCGGCAGGCGCCAGACCACCACGTTGAGAAAACTGCCGATCAGCAGGCCGATCAGCCCTGCGGTAATCACAAAGGCCAGCGGGTTGAGGCTCAGAAATTCGTTCAAGGACATATCAGACCGCTGAGCCGAGTTGGAAGATGGGCAGGTACATTGCAACTACCAGCCCGCCGACGATAACCCCCAGCACCACCATGATGAAGGGTTCCATCAGGCTGGTCAGGTTATCGACCATGTTGTCCACCTCGGCCTCGTAGAAACTCGCGACCTTGTCGAGCATGTCGTCCAGCGCGCCGGACTCTTCGCCAATGGCCGTCATCTGGATCGCCATGGTCGGAAAGATACCGGAGGTACGCATGGAAAAATTCAGCTGCATGCCGGTCGAAACGTCCTGCTTGATGCGCAACACCGCTCGCTTGAACACGATATTGCCGGTCGCGCCCGCCACTGACTCAAGGGCTTCGACCAGTGGCACGCCGGCGGCAAACGTCGTCGACAGGGTGCGGGCGTAACGGGCCACGGCGGACTTGTACATGAGCGCGCCAACCAACGGCAGTTTCAGCAGCCAGGTGTCCGTCCGGTCGCGAAAGCCCGGGGAATTCTTGAAGGCATGGCGCAGGCCGAAGATCCCCCCAGCCAACACGCCGAGTATCATCCACCACCAGTCCTGCATGAACTCCGACAAGCCGATGACCATCACGGTGAACGCCGGCAGTTCGGCGCCGAACCCCGAGAATACCGACTGGAATTGCGGCACAACCTTGACCAGCAGAATGCCGGTCACAATGATTGCGACGAACACCACGGCCAGCGGGTAGGTCATGGCTTTCTTGATCTTGGCCTTGAGGCTTTCGCTCTTTTCCTTGTAGGTCGCCACCCGTTCCAGCAGGGTATCCAGGGCACCGGCCTGCTCGCCGGCGTCCACCAGGTTGCAGTACAGCTCGTCGAAATAC
Source organism: Pseudomonas sp. 05N433 (assembly GCF_056396925.1). Taxonomy (NCBI): domain Bacteria; kingdom Pseudomonadati; phylum Pseudomonadota; class Gammaproteobacteria; order Pseudomonadales; family Pseudomonadaceae; genus Pseudomonas; species Pseudomonas sp. 05N433. The sequence continues at coordinate 87,583 of NZ_JBFTML010000015.1, forward strand.
TGGGGCTTTTTGCGCAGGGCCGCGGCGAAGCTGTTACCGGCCGCGACTTCCTGTTTCACCTCGTCCACCAGCTTGCGCATGTTCGGGTTATCGAAGCCCTCGCCGATGATCTCGAACGATTGCAGGAGCGGTACGCCGGCTTTCATCATGGTCGCCATCTGCCGGGTAAACAGGGCGATGTCCAAGGGTTTGATGCGCTTGCCGGCACTGAAAATGGACGCGTACTTTTTCCGCACCTTGCCCGGATTGATGCCCTGCTTGCGCAACTGGGCCTTGATCAGCGCTGGATTTTGTCCGGTCAACTCGCCGGTCATTTTCGCACCTTTGCGATCCGTGCCTTCCCAGGCATACACGCTGATTTTCGCTGCTTTGACCGCCATATTCAGTCCTTCGTGACCCGGTTGATTTCTTCAAGGCTGGTGATGCCTTGCATGGCCTTGAGCAAGCCCGACGTGCGCAGGTCGTTGAAGCCGTCCTTGCGCATCTGGAGGTCGATCTCCAGTGAATTGCCTTCGGCCATGATCAGCCGTTGCAGGTCAGGAGTGTTCTTCACCACTTCATAAATCCCCACTCGCCCTTTGTAGCCAGCATTGCATTGATTGCAACCGACCGGTTCATAGATCGTGAATGAGCCGATGCGTTCCTCGGGGAAGCCTTCCTTGAGCAGCGTCTCGCGGGGAATCTCGATGGGTTTCTTGCAATGGCTGCACAACTTGCGCGCCAGGCGCTGGGCAATGATCAGGCTGACCGAGGTCGCAATGTTGAAGCCCTGAATCCCCATGTTGTGCAGGCGGGTCAGGGTTTGCGCAGCGCTGTTGGTGTGCAGGGTGGAAAGCACCATGTGCCCGGTCTGGGCGGCCTTGATGGCAATTTCGGCAGTTTCGAGGTCGCGGATTTCGCCGACCATGATCACGTCCGGGTCCTGGCGCAGAAACGAGCGCAACGCCTGGGCGAAGTCCATTCCCTGCCTGGGATTGACGTTGACCTGGTTGACGCCCTCCATGTTGATTTCCACCGGGTCTTCGGCAGTGGAGATGTTGATGTTGACGGTGTTGAGGATGTTCAGTCCGGTATAGAGCGACACGGTCTTGCCTGAACCGGTGGGCCCGGTCACCAGGATCATCCCCTGTGGTTGCTTGAGGGCGGCCATGTACAGGTCTTTCTGCTCCGGCTCATAGCCGAGGGCATCGATGCCCATTTGCGCGCTGGACGGATCAAGGATCCGGATCACCACTTTTTCGCCCCACAGGGTCGGCAGGGTGTTGACCCGGAAGTCGATGGACTTGCTCTTGGACAGGCGCATCTTGATTCGCCCGTCCTGGGGTTTGCGCCGCTCGGAGATGTCGAGACTGGCCATGACTTTGAGCCGGGAAGCAATGCGGTTGGCCAGTTGCGTTGGTGGCTTGGCAACTTCATGCAGGATGCCATCGGTGCGCATCCGCACGCGGTAGGTTTTTTCGTAGGGTTCGAAATGCAGGTCGGAAGACCCGCTCTTGATCGCATCGAGCAACATCTTGTGGACGAAGCGCACCACGGGCGCGTCATCGGTGTCCTGTCCGCCGATGGCGTCCTGTTTCTGGTCGTCGACCGACTCGATGTCCAGACCGTCGAGGTCGACATCGGCCATCTCTTGCAGGTCGGTGGCGTGGCTGTCGAAGAATCTTTCGATGGCGTCGCTAAGCTTGTCCTCTTCGACCAGGATGGCTTCGGTGTTCAGCCCGGTACTGAACTGGATGTCGTTGATGACCTGTTGATTACTCGGATCGGAAACCCCCACGAACAGTTTGTTGCCGCGTCGCCAGAGGGGTAGGGCGTGGTGCTGGCGGATCAGTTTTTCGCTGACCAGCCCCTTGGGTTGGGTGTCTTTTTCCAGGCAGTTGAGGTCCAGCAGGGCCATGCCGAAATGCTCCGAAGCCACCTCGGCGACCTGCCAGCTTTTCAGCAGTTTGTTTTGCACCAGATAACTGACCAGTGAGACTCGATCGCGTTGGGCTTGCTGATACGCCTGTTGCGCACTTTGATCGGTGATCAGCTCGGCCAGCACCAATTGCTTGGCCAGACCGCTAAGGGCAATGTCATTCATTGGGATTCCGGACGCAGGCGGTTAATGACTTATAGCCTAGTCAAACAGTGGAACCAAACCAGCCGAGGTGAGGTGACAAAAAATGTCAGAAAGTGCGGATCCTGGGGGTACGAAAGGTCTTTGTCGTGATCCCGAGCCCAGTCTGCAGGGGCGCATACGACTTGGCATGACCTGTGCTGCACCCTCTACAGATCATGAGATTTCGACTCATGCATGGAGCCTGTCTATGAAAAATCAAAATGGTTTTACCCTGATCGAACTGCTGATCGTGGTGGCGATCATCGGGATTCTGGCGACGTTTGCGTTGCCGCAGTATTCGAAGTACCAATCACGGGCGAAAGTTACCGCTGCGCTTGCAGAAATCTCGGCACTGAAGGTGCCTTTTGAAGACATTATGAATCAGGGTACAGATCCTACCCTCGCTTTGATCGGCGGTACGGCGACTACAGGTAACTGCACGATTACGGCATCGGGTACCACCGCTACCGGTGTGGGCACTATTGCCTGCACGATCCTCAATGCTCCAGGGCCTGTGCTCAGCAAGACCATTACGCTTTCGCGTACCCTCGCCGGTGGCTGGACATGCGCCACCACGGCTCTACAAGAGTACGCACCTAAAGGCTGCACCGGTACCTGATCCATATCACCCGGCATAAACAATGCCCCGCTTCTCACGACGCGGGGCATTTTTGTTGGTCATTTGGGCGGGGGGCGATTCGGATGATCACGAAAACCCCCGACAATTCATGCCCTTAGGCCTGCGTTAAAACCCGCAACTTGCATGTAGATAATGTCRCACTCATGCATTTTGCATGATTTCGAAAGTTGTCATTTTTATTAAGTTGTTGATTTATAGGTATTTATTTTTTGGTTGCTAGTTGGCACAGCGTTCGCACTCTCTCTGGTAACCCTGCTGACAAGACGACACGCAGCAGACTTTCCAGAAGAACAGGAGTTACTCGTATGAAAAAGTTCGCTATCGCTGCCGCTACTGCTACCGCGCTGACCCTGACGATGGCCAACGCTGCATTCGCCCAGACCAGCCATACCACCCAGGCTCCCATGACGCTGGCCGCCGGTGAAGTGACCAAAGCCAAGGAAGCTACTTCCGATACCTGGATCACGACCAAAGTCAAAGCAGACCTGGTGACTGAAAAAGGCATCCCGGGTACCGACATCAAAGTTGAAACCAACAAAGGCGTCGTGTCGCTGTCGTCCACTGTTGCGGTGACTGAAGCTCAGAAAGCCACCGCCGTGGCCATTGCCAAGAAAATCAAAGGCGTCAAAGCGGTGTCCGCTGACGGCCTGAAAGCCGAGTAAGGCAAGGCTTCTCGCCTGGACCGGGAGAAGATGCGGCAGGCGGGCCAGGTCATACGTCTGTCGCTTTTTGAGAGTTCATGCGAAAGGCCATATGGACGTGGCCGTTACAGGCCCCGACATTCGTGTCGGGGCCTGTTCTATTGGGAGCAACGCAAAAAACTGTGGGGGCGAGTTCAGTTACCGCGCTTGCTGGTGATTTGAACCAACCGGTTTCCTTCAAAGCGCAGGTACTGGTACATCCCGCCGTTGGGCCCGTAGGTCCATTCCTCGACCTGAAACTCTTCCCGTCGATTGGCGCTGCGCTTGTAGCCAAGCAGGTCGCGGGCGACGGGCTCTCCGCATTTTTGCAGCACTTCGCTGGACCTGTCCCCGACGCTGATCAATTGACTGCCGCAGCGCAGGGTATCGGCCGCCGCAGCTTGGCCGGCAGCCAATACCAGGGCCAGGCTCATAAGCCATTGCACGCCCATCACTCGGCATCCAGATGCAAGGCCGTCACCACGCGGCCATCGCTTTCGGCCTCACCGAGGTTGGCGTCGATGAAGTACACGCGGTCATCGGCCAACTGCCCTTTGTCCACCAGGTAGTCCTTGATGCTGCTGGCCCGTTCCTGGCCCAGCTGACGCAACAGAACCTCGCTGGAGCTCCAGAAGCCGATCACGCTTTCGCGCATTTTTTTGCTGCGTTCTTCCTTGCCCAGATCCTTCCATTCCGCGGGCGGCTGGATCTTGAGGCGTGTGCGGTAGATTCCTTCGAGCAGCGGGCCTTTCTCRCTGTCCGGCACTTCCAGCATGGAGGCCTGGGCCGGCACTTTGTCACCGCGGCGCTGGAGCATTTTGTAGTAGTTGTACTGGTATTCCCGTTCCAGGCGTTGCTCGGCGAGCAGTGGGCCGTCGCTGCTCTTGGCGGCAGTGCCTTCGATTTCCAGGCGCAGGGCCGGACGCTCCTTGAGCGCCTGGGACAGTTTGATCAGTGTCGCTTCGGCTTCCTTGCTCAAGTCGCTCGAACCTGGTGCAAACGCCACGGTGCCCAGCTCCTCTGAACCGCCGCCGCTGACCAGCCCGCCAATCATTTTGAACGGCGCCGCGGCCGCCTTCACGATCAGATTGCGCAGGGTCTGCCAGATGATCGGCATGATGCTGAACTGCGG